>JAYVQJ010000182.1:0-10642 GCA_043777235.1 Planctomycetia bacterium | reverse complement strand
GTCGTCACGGTTCGCCCTCGCTTACGCGTCGGGTTACATCGCGGCAGTCTGCCTCCTCCATAGGAGCCCATGAATAATCGAGGCTAACGGCCACTGGCTCGCCAAGAGTCACCGGATCGCTCACACCAGCCCGGCGAACTTGAGCACGCCCATCACGCCCAGGAATGAAAAGTAGACGCCGCCGAAGCCCATCAGCACGCGGATCAGGATGTTCGGTCGCAATTGCTGAGGAAGCAGCGTTGAGTTAATGACGATCGTGTGCCAACAACTGAACGCGAACGCGAAGTTGTAGCCGGTCGTTGCAAGCTCGAAGATAAAGCCCGGCTTGCTGCCCGTTGTCCAAATGATGGCAATGCAGCACGTCGAATACGCCACCAGCACTCCGAAATAGACGTACTTGATGAACTTCGTGTCGAGCTCCCGCAGGCGAGGCAGAGCCGTCCAGCAGACATCGACCCAGCGACGCACAAAACCATCCACCGTCGAGATCATGCTCGTGGCCAGCACCAGAAAGCCGCAGAACAAGGTCGCGATCCGCAGACTCTCGGCCCAACCTGGTCCTGTCAGCCACGACATCGACGGCAGCGCCGCCAACGTTCCTGATTGTGGATTGAGCGCGGTCTTCGCAACGCCTCCTGAAGTCATCGCGGCCACAAGGTCTCGATCGACTTCCATTCCGCGTTGCAAAAAGCCGACCGAGAGAACGCTCGGCAGCGACACGCCCATCAGGCAGGCGAGCATCCAGACACAAACCTGATCGCGCGCGACATGCCGATACCAACTCTTCCAACGCGGCAACGATTCCTCGGTCGGTTGGAACACGCAGCCGACGTGCGACAACTCAATGCCGTGTCCGCCGATCATGCTGGGGATCGCTCCGACGTGATGCCCCATGCCCCAGCCTTGATCTCGCGTGAAATTACTAATCGGCGTGTTTGTCAGACCGCCGTTCCCCGCGATCGCCGCCAAGCCGGCAATGAATCCGATGAGTGCCCAATCAACCTTCGGCCAGCGGCCCTCGGTGAGAAACGAGACGACGAAGTTGTCGATGTTGGGACCGTCTTCTTTGCCGTCGCCGTCTTTGTCCACAAACTTGATCGGCTTGCCCTTCGCATCTTTCTCCCAAGCGTCAGGCTTGCCATCTCCGTCCGTATCGACTGTCTTCGGGAGCCGTTCAACAACGTCGAGATGACCGTCGCCGTCGAAATCCTCACCGGGATCGAGCACTCCGTTGCCGTTACGGTCCTCGTCGATGTTGACCGGCACGGTGCCGACTTTGAACAGGCCGGACGCAATCTCAAGCCAACAGCTCGGCCGCGAATAGATCGTCGAGACAAACAACAAGAAGCCGATGACGATCACCAACTTCGCCGACATGATGACCTTCAGCGAGTTGAACACCTTCCCGCCGATCAGCAACGGAAAGATGCACAGAAAGAAGATGCCCGTCGAAACAAATTTGTGCAGCCACCAATGCGTGGTATCCGCGTTGAAGTTATCGCCGATGAACATCTTCTCGATGACCACCGCGCCGCTCACCACGAGGTACGGGAAGATCGCGCCCCAGTCGAGCAACAGATAGAACATCAACCAAAACATCGGATGTGGCGGGACGCGGAACTTGCCCGTGAAGATCGGCTCGCCGGTGTAGAGCGTGTAACGGCTGATCTCGATGTTGTAGAGCACTTGAATCAGGATGCTGACCGTCGCGACCCACAACAGAGCCGCTCCGTACTTTGCGGTCACGGCCGGCCCCGCCAGCCACTCGCCGCCGCCGATGGCCGAAGCTCCCATGACGAGGCCCGGCCCGATCATGGCCAGAATGCTTTGCTTCGTGAACTTCGGAGCGTTGATCAATTCCCCCGTCGTCCAACGGGGCATGTGTTTCGAGCCTGGATGCGGAGCTTCAAACGAGGCGGGAACGGACGAGCGGCTTTGATCGGACATGAGCACTCCCAGTCAGGCGTTGGACCAATTTCCAAAGTCGCGTGACGATATCCCTGTCCTCGCGAGCTTGCCAGCGTCCGCGCCGCCTTCTCCACGGCTGGCTAATTGTCCGGTCTCAGACATGTAACCCGCAGCGTGAGCCAGGGAGTTCCAGGACATTCCCTCGCTCACGCTGCGGGTTACATAGCGGCGTACCCTTCACAGTTTGAATCATTAGCCAGCCGTGCCGGCTTCTCGCCTCGCCAAACCAACGGCGAATCTGGCCGAACCGACCTGACTTCCAAGCAAGCCCCGGATTGAGTTCAACCGCTTGTGAATCTGCGCCGATGTTAAGGGTCGTAGCGGTCGCAGCAGCAGCGGCGAGGTCGTGAGACCTGCGTCGAATGCCGGGCGATGTTTTTTCGGCAGTTGTTGCCGGCCGCTCGGGGGGATCGTGACGCGGGGACAGTCGTCTCGGTGTCGACGCAATTGGGCACGCTTCGCTGTCACTGGCGGAGCGTGTTTGTTGCGGCCGGTCTCTTGTGGGTTCAAACACACAACGGAACACCATGAGCCGCAAGCAGAGACCGAACACCGCCGGGGTGTCGCTGTTTCCGTTTCTCGACGTGCTGGTCTGCACGATGGGGTCGCTGATTTTGTTGCTCTTGGTCGCGACCAGCCGCATCCGAGCGGCCGCCGTCGATCGTGCCAAACAAGCCGCCAATCAAGAGCGGCTCAAGTCCGAAGAGCGTCCGCCCTCGGAACCGGAACCGGTTGTTGTCGCGGCGGAACCCGAAGTCGATCCGACTCCTGAGTGGCAAACACGAGTCGAGCAACTCAGCGACGAGCGTGATGCTCTGCGCAAGCAACTCGCGGAATCGAAGCGACAATTGGCGGCGACTCAATCCGCCGTGATGCGAACCAAAGTCAAAGCCGCCTCGGCCGAGGATCGGCTTCAAGAACTCCGCACGCAGCAGGAAGAGAAAGCCGTCGCACGACAACGACTGCAAGCGGCGATCGACTCATTGCAAAGTGACCTGACCGACGCCGAAGCGCGACTCACGAAAGCGGTGGAACGACAGCAGACGGCGAAGAGCAAGTTTGCGTTCTTGCCGTTCGACGGTCGCACCGGTACGACGAAGCGGCCGATCCTCATCGAATGTACTCAGGACCAAATCCGCTTTCTGCCGGAAGACGTCCGGCTGACTCCCGCCGATCTGAATGGGTTCACGACCGGCTTCAATCCGTTGCTGATGGCGTCGCGTGAACTGGTCCACTATTGGAAAGCCTACGAACGAGTTCACGCCGCAGACGCCGATCCGACCAAAGACTCCGATTCCTTCGAGACCGATCTGGCCGCGCTCAACGACAAAGAACGCGAGCCGTATGTGCTGCTGCTCATCCGCCCGAACGGAGCGGTCGCGTTTCACATCGCGAAAGTGTTTCTGTCGCAGCTCAAAATTCCGCACGGATACGAGCTGATCACCGACGACATGGAAATTGACGCCGAGCAACCGGACCCCGAGGCCAAGAAAATCTGTCAGGCGGCGGTGACTCAAGTCCTCTCGGAACGAGACAAACTTCTGGAAGCGATCGCGAAACATCGCGATCAGCAACGAGACCAACTCTTGCTCGACCCGGACTCACGCTCGTTCGTGCAACGAGAAATCGACGAATCCGCGACGGGCTTTGAACGTCCCAAGTCAGCGGTGCGGACCAGCGGCACCGGTCGTGATCAAGGTACTGGCCGAACCAACAACGGATTGGGTAATGGATCGGGTGGCGGTTTCGGAGTCGGCAACAACGCGGGGGCAACCGCCAAAGCGGATCAAGCTGCCGGCGGCGGAAATGCCAATCGCTCAAGCGGCGGAACAGGGAATGGCCTGACCACCGGCAGTCGTGATGGAAAATCCGAGGCGGGATCGAGCGCAGCGGGCGGAGCGTTCGCGCAGGGCACTCGCACCGCGAACCAATTCACAGGCCGTCCAAATTCAACATCGGGCAACGGCACTGACTTCGCGCAGGCTTCTGGCTTCGGTGACGCGCGAACTCTCACGAACCCAGGCGGCGTTTCTAAGAACTCCAACGGAGCGGGCACTGGTCAACGTCGTGGAACTGGAACGTCCGCAGGTGCCTCGTCGCCCGGCGAAGAACCTGACGAGGAACCGCTTCCGCAGTCTGATCGTCGCTATGTCAGTGATGACGGCTCAAAACCATTTCCGTTGTCGCCAAATGGCAGCGGTTCAAGTTCAGGTTCAGGGGCGTCATCGAAGTCATCGGGAACCGCTTCCAAATCAAGCCAGCCTAATGATCAAAGCGGGACATCCACTCAACGCAGCAACGATCCGCGAGCAAAGAATCGTTCACCGAACGGAACAAATAGCGGTCAGAGCGGCGGTCATCCCAGCGGCAGCTCGCTCGCCAATGCGAAGCGTCGTTATCAGATGCCTCGATCGGGGATCGGACTTGAGAAGGTGATTCCGATTCGGATCTTTGCGAATCGAGTCGTCGTCGGCACCGAATTCGAGATTCCGATCAACGGCCAAGTGCGGACGGAGAGTTTGATCGACCGTGTCTTGATCGCGATGGACCGAGTGCAATCCGATTGGCCCAGCTCGCGACCCGGATATCACTGGGTGCCGACGATCAAATACGAAGTCATCCCCGGCGGCGAACAGGTTCATCAACGCCTGAACTCCGCGCTGTTCGATCTCGGCTTGGTGTCGAGCGTCGAGTTTCTCGACTCCGATCCTGACGCAGTGAAGCCGTCGCGCGAGACATCCCGCTCTCGCGCGGCGACGTCGGTCGGCGGAGGTGTGCGATGAGCCGCCGCAAGCTGCGCGAAGAAATGGAATTTGGTTCCGACTCGTTTCTCGACGTCGTCGCCAACATCGTCGGCATTTTGATCATCCTGATGGTCCTCGCTGGAATTCGAGCCAAGACCGCTCCTGTCATTCTCGATGAAGAGGCCGCGACGCCGGTCAAATCGCCTCCGCCTGTCGTCGTCGCCGAACCGGTCGATGAAGAAGCGAAGGCCGCGCGGCAACAGCAGCTCGCGGCATTGCAGTCGCAGTCGGATTCGTTGCAGCAAGACCTCGACCGCCTGCGTCGAGCCGCCAGCGACAGCGAATCGAAGCTGACGGAACTGCAATCGCTCGATGCAGTGCAGAGGAATCGCGTGGCCGCGCTCGCCTCGAATCTCAAAGGGGAGTCCGCCGCGCTGAATGACAACCAACAAGAAACCGAAATTCTCGAAGCCGCTTTGCACGCCGTGCGAGTCCGGTTGAAGAAACGCCAGTCGGAAGTCGCGGCGGCCGAGAAGCAGCCGAACCGCATCGAAGAACTTCAACACCGCATCACTCCCGTCAGCCGGGTCATCCGCGAGAACGAGACGGAATTGCACTTTCGCTGTTCGGGAGCGGTCGTCTGCGCCGTGCCCCTCGAAGAGTTGGTCGAACGGATGAAGGCTCAGATGGAACGACAGCGAAGTGTCATCCTGCGATTGAAGAAATACTCCGGCTCCGTCGGTCCCGTTCGCGGTTGGGTGCTCAATTATGTGATCGAGACGCAGCAGCAACTCGGCATGGTTCGAGCCAGTGTGTCGCAATTTGAACTGCAACCGGAACCCGATCTGGCCGGTGAGCGCAGCGAAGTCGCGTTACGTCCCGATTCCGTATTTCGCAACGAACTTCGCAAAGCCGAGCCGGGGAGCACCATCACGTTTTGGGTCTATCCCGACAGTTTTGCTCTGTATCGCAAGCTTCAAGCCGTCGCGCACCGCGAAGGCTTCACCGTCGCCGCTCGTCCGTTGCCCGAAGGGGCCCTCATCATGGGCTCGCCGCACGGCAGCCGATCAGCGGCACAATGACCGAAGAGAATTCAAAGTAACCCGAAGCGTCAGCGAGGACGGACGACGTAGCCGCTCAATGACACCGATAGAACCTTCGCCCTCGCTGACGCTTCGGGTTACATCACTCCAAATACATAGCGCGACAACACTTTCAAAGCAGCGAGTTCAAAGGACAAATTCATGTCATCTCAATCGCCAATCAATCGTCGTCCGCGAATGGACATGTCGTTCTTACTGGGAGTCGCCGCGACGGGCCTCTTCTACACGCTCGTCTTCTTCACGCCGTTGCACGACACGCTGTTGTATCGCTACACGACCGAGCACGCCGTCGAGTACGTCATCGTCGCGCTCTTCTGCTGGGGCCTGATGGATGTGCTGCTGAAGGTCATCGCCTTCCCGAACGAGAGCCTCGCTCTGCGTTTCGATTGGCTGCCACAACGACACGGCCGCGAGCCGATTTCAAACGCTCAAGAGTTGTTGGACCGAGTCCGATCTCAGCCGCTGTGGATGCAAGACACGAAGGTCGGCAAGCGACTGATCGCCGCGTTGGGCTTCGTGACCGAGAAAGGCTCGGCCGAGGATTATCGCGAGCACCTGCAATACCTCGCCGACCTCGATGAAGAGTATTCACATTCGAGCTACTCGTTGGTTCGCTTTGTCAGCGGCGTGTCCCCGGTGCTCGGCTTCCTCGGCACTGTGATTCACTTCGGCACAGCCCTGAGCGGCATCTCGTTCGATGACCTCGTCGATCGACTGCCGGGCGTCGTCAGCGAGATGGGTTCGGCGTTCAACACGACGACCTGTGCCCTCGCGGCAGCGATGACGATGATGTTCTCGCTGTTCGTCTGCGAGCGGTATGACCGCCGTCTCGTCCACGCGATCGACCGGCTCATCGAACGCGAATTGCTCAATCGGTTCGAGATCAAAGACCCCAGCATCCTGCCGTTCCTGTCGGTCGTGCAGTCGGCCAATCAAGAGGCGCTGACGGCGATCGACTCGACTCTGAAGGGCCAAGTCGAAATCTGGGGCCGCACGCTCGACGCGTTGTTCCAGCGCTTCGATCAACGCCAGCAACAAGAGTTGCACGCCTGGCAAGAGACACTGAGCCTCTTGCAACAGCGGCATGAATCCTACGACGCGAATCTTGCCGAGCGTCTGCATCAGTCGCTCATCATGGTCGACGACAAACAAGAGCAACACCTGTCGGTCATCCAATCCGCCGTCGAACGAGCCGTCGCCGTCCGCAACGATTTTGCCGGGCTGGCGAAGTCGCTGGAAGCAATCGCTCGCGGCGAAGGCAAACTGGCCGAGACTCAAGCGGTCCTCTCGGACAATCTCCGAGTGCTCCGCGAGACGCAACAAATCGACGAGGCGTTACACGGCCTGACCGCCGCCATCCACCTGATGACCGCCCGCCAAAACCTGCCAGGCATTCGCGGAGTCGCCGCCGCTTGAGCAACGTCGTGCCATCGGGTTTGCAGCGAAACGTAGGCGAGTCACTCCGTGACTCGCATTTTCCGGTCACGGTGTGACCGGTCTACGGGAGTGACCGGTCTACGTTAGTTGCGATCGAGCAATCGCATCGCGTTCGCCATGATCACGGGACGTTCGGATTCGCTGGCTTCGGATAGCATCGGGATCATCGGTCCCATGTTGGCGATGTCGGCAAGGGTGACGGCCGTGTGCAGCACGCGGATCGGATTGATCGCGTTTCGCAGGTCTTCGAGCGGGCGGAAGATCGCGCGAATGCGTTCGGCGTTTTGGAAGTCGCCGGCTTTGATCGCTCGCAGCATGTCCATCGACAACTTCGGGGCAATGCAGACGCAGCCTGATGTGTAGCCGATCAAGCCGAATTCACGGAGATGCGTCACTGCCGGCTGCTCGCCGATACCGCTGACGACCAGAGACGTGCCGACGGCATCGACCAACGCTCGCAAGTACGGATCTTCTACGGGATTGTCTCGCACGATCGCGTACTTGATCCACGACAACAGGCCGTCCTTCATCATCTTCTGCACCGTTTCAATTTCGATAAAGCCGTCGTTCTTGATGTAGAGCACCGCCGGCCGCTGAATCGCGTCGACGAACCGCCGCAGTCCCGTCGCGACTCCATCGGAGGTCACGACATCGCGGCTCGGCAGAACCATCGCGGTCGGGAACTTGAACTCGCGCAGGATCTTCGCTTGATCCATCATCATGCCGTAGCCGGGACCGACCGACGGGATGACGAGCGTTTGCTCGCCAGCCAATTCCGTGAGCATCGTCAGCAGCGCGGCGTACTCGCTGATCGAGACGTGAGCCAAGATCGCATTCCCGCCATATAGCAATGTCGAAACGCCGCCTGCCTCCAGATGCTGAATGAGCTTCTGATTCTCCTTGCGATTGAACGAGCCATCCGCATTGCGCGCCAGCGGCGGAACAGAGATGACGGACGAGGCCAACGTGGCGGAGGTGATCGGGTTCGTATTCATGAGTCTCTTTCGTTGTCACGCGTATTCGGGCAGGAACCGTTTCCAGTTCTCGTAGATGATGTTGTGAATGACCTCGTCTGAGACCTTCGGAAAGTTTGTCCCGGCCACGATGTCGTTGACTTTGTGTTGCCCGGCGATCACTTGGGCTGCCGTCGCCGAGGGGAAGTCCGAGCCGAAGATCAGCTTGTGCTCGACACCGTACTCGATTGCCGTGATGAATGCTTGATAGTGACGCCACGGCCGATAATGCAGAGCGGAAATGTTCGCGAAGAGATTCGGATGTTTGCGAATCAGCACGATGCACTCGGTCTCCCACGGGTGCCCCATGTGAGCGATCACGATCCGCAGGTTCGGGCACGCGATCGCGATGTCCTCAAGCTGAATCGGGTTCGCGTACTTCAGCGGCCCCGGCCGGACAAAGGACGTCCCCTGATGAATGTTGACCGGAATCCCCAGCGACTCTGCCTTCTTGAACAGCGGCAGATGCTTCGGGTCTTGCGGATCCCAGTTCTGATAAATCGGCGAGCACTTCAGTCCGCGTAGTCCCAGATGGCTGACGTAGTATTCGAGCTGCTCGACGCAATCCGCATCGTTCGGATCGACCGAGCACCAGCCGATGAATTTGTCGGAGTGCTCTTTGACGAACTTCGCGATCAATTCCTGATCGGCGTTGATTCCTGTGAACGGGGCCTTAATTCCGAACACAATCACCTTGTCGGCATCGGCTGTCGCCGCCAGCAGTTGATCTGGCCGCGAATCAAAAGCATTCTGTTCCTGCACGTTGCTGCCGGCAAAGTACACGTCTTTCGACAGCTTCATCTTCGCTCGCTTGGCCTCCCAAGCGAATTTCACGAACTCATCGGACAAATGGTCCGGATACCACATCAGGTTCGTATGCGTATCAAACAGCATGGCTCATTTCTCGCGTGACGGTTTCCTTCAATGCAATTGACGATCAGCCTGTCTCGACACTTTGATTCTCGGAACCGGCAAGATATCGCAAGTTTCGCGAAATAGGAGGTTCACACTCCAGCAACTCCACGGCGGACCAATTCGTTGCCCTGCGGAAACTGTCGGGTGCGGCCGAGTCATCGAGATCCACCGGAATGTCACTACTCCTGAGCCAGCCAGCGGCCAAGCACGACGGTGACGTTGTCTCGGCCGCCGTAAGCCAGCGCAGCGTCGATCAATGATTGGCATGTCGCCTGAGCCGTTAGTGGCCCCGACAGGATTTTGGCGATGTCCTCTTCGGGAACCATGTCGGTCAGACCATCGGTGCAGAGCAGCAGTTGGTCGCCGTCGCGCAACAGAACATGGCAGACATCGACATCCACGTCATCAAAATCTCCGCCGAGACAATTGATGAGCACGCTGCGAAAGCCGGCGACGGACGCATCGTCCACCGACTTTGCGACACCGTTGGCGACGAGCTGCTCGGCCAGGGTGTGGTCGCGAGTCAGTCGATGCAGTCTGTTGTTGCGGTACAGGTAGGCTCGCGAATCGCCGACGTGAGCCACGAACGCATCGAAGCCGACCGTCAGCGCGCCGGTCAGCGTTGTCCCCATGCCCTTCAGTGGCGAGTCATCGCCACCAGCCTCGGCTCGCAGGCGACGATGAATCAAGCGAATGTGAACTTTGAGCGCTTCGGCAATCTCCAGCGACTCCGCTTCGGAGACGTTGAAGTGCCATTTGAACGCGGTCGTGGTCAGATCGAATCCCGCTTTCAGCGCGAGCAAGCTCGCGATCTCACCGAACGCCGCGCCTCCCACACCGTCGGCTACGGCCAGCACATACGAGCTGTCGCAAAGTTGCGGAAGCGTCTCTGCCGGCAAATTCGTCAGCAAGACCTCGCGAGCACGATAGCGGTGCGTCACGGCGTAATGATCTTCATTCGTTGCCCGCACTTTACCCGGATGAGACGCTGCTCCAAAGCTGACCTGCACCGGCTCCGTTTCCGGCCCGAAATACTTCGCAGCCAGCCGGTCTAAGCGAGACTCAACGGCATTCAGAGTTTCCGTGTCGGAGGAAGCGGACATGTGGTGACCTTGTAGCGGAAATCGAGTGGATGCTGCCAACGGCGACGTACTCAAACTTAGCGGCTTTTGAGTCCCGTCAGGGACGGCCGACAATAGCCCACTGGGACTACGAGTGAAAGAACTCACAAAGTCCCGCTAGGAACGACAGATTCAGCGAATCATTCGGTCGTCCTGTTCGTGGATCGTCTGCTCTTTGTCGTTGTCGTCACGATCGAAACTCTACTCGTAGTCTGTCGATTCATCAGCGTCTTTTGCGTCAAGTATCCAATCGTGATTTGGATTTTTGGGCTCTCCGCCACTCTTGTTGATTCTTGTGTTGCCGATCCAATCAGCCGGAACGCGCTAGCGTCCGGTTCGGA
>JAYVQJ010000181.1:0-2726 GCA_043777235.1 Planctomycetia bacterium | reverse complement strand
CAAATACTTGCCACTCAGTGTGTATCCAAAAGCCATCGGCCGGCCCGATGACTGACTCTGTTTTGTTTCGACCGGATCGGACACGACTTCTTCAAATTCATCCGGTGTGATGCCGTGTTCGGCAACGTGGTGCTCGTTCTCATCGTCCCATTGGTAGAAGTAAAACGGCACGCCTAAGGAACTCCGAAAACGATGCTACCGGCGGCGACTCGTGAATCAACATCCTTCTCGGCGTCACCCGACCGTGTACGCGACTTTATTCGAGACCTCGACGAACTTGCTCTGGGTGAAATTGCCGGCGGGATCTTTGGCGTAGCCTTCGTACTTGAACATCTGCAGGACGACTTCGTATTGGCCGGGAGTCGTGTCGGAGTGCTCGTACGAGGCGTCCGCGCGGGCGGCGACTTGAGCCACCACTTGCCCGTTGCGACGCACCTCCCACACCAACTGCGACCCCCAATCGTTGGCCACGTCGCCGCGAGTCAGCTTGCGGCCTTCGAGACGAATCTCTGATTGCGGAGTTCCTTCAAACTTCTGGTCCATGTGTGCCTCCCGAAGAGTGGCGAGTTGTTTGTGGCAAGTGGCGAGCACGAGGCCCGACAACATATCAGAGGTAACTGTTGTGACCAAGCAGGAATCGGAGCAAACCTGTCCGGCCGATGGCTGTCGGCCGAAAGCCGATGGCCGTTAGCCAATTTCCTTGAACAGCAAAGAAAAAGGACTTCGGCTTTCGGCCATCGGCTCACGGCGGTCGGCCGGGCATTCGCGTTAGCTGCCATCGGCAAGGCGGCGTGATATGCTCGGATCATGTCACTCATCCGACCCGATATCGACCGCATTGATGGCTACGTCCCCGGCGAGCAACCGCAGGACTCCGGCTGGACGAAGCTCAACACCAACGAGAACCCGTACCCGCCCTCGCCGCGAGTCGCCGAGGCGATCACTCGCGCGGCAAATGGGCGGCTGAACGTGTACCCCGACCCGCTCGGCACGCAGGTTCGCAAGCAGATCGCCGAGCTGTTTCACGTCGAGCCCGACTGGGTCATTCCCGCCAACGGCAGCGACGAGAACCTGACGATCATCATGCGCACGTTCTGCGACGCGACCGACCTCGTCGCGTACCCGTACCCCAGCTACATCCTGTATGAGTCGCTCGCCGACATTCAGGGAGCCAAGCACGAACGGATCCTGCTCAATCCCGATTGGTCATGGAATTGGAGCATCACCGCGCCGATCATCGAACGAGCGAAGCTGGTCTTCATCCCGAACCCGAACTCGCCGTCCGGCAATCGCTGGTCCGACGAAGATGTGCTGCGACTGGTCCCGCCGCGCGGCGTGCTGGTGCTCGACGGTGCCTACGCCGACTTCGCCGACGTCCGCTCGAAAGCCGAACTACTGCAACATGGCGACGCCGGCCGCCGCATCATCGTGACGCGCACGCTCAGCAAGAGCTACAGCCTCGCCGGCATCCGCTCCGGCTTCGCGATCGCACATCCCGACCTGATTACCGCGATGCGCAAGGTCAAGGACAGCTACAACTGCGACAGCCTGACCCTTGCCGGTACGCTCGCCGCGTTGCAGGACCAAGACTGGATGCTCGCCAACGTCACCCGCATTCAATCAACTCGCGCGCGGCTAACGACTTCGCTGCAAGAACTCGGCTTCCACGTCGTCCCCAGCCAATCCAACTTCGTCTGGGCAACACGAGTAACCGACGGACACAAAGAACTCTACGAACGGCTCAAGGCCGAAAAGATCCTCGTTCGCTACATGCGCTTCCCCGATGTGGCGCACGCTCCGAACCAATTGCTCGACGGCCTGCGAATCACGGTCGGAACCGACGCGGAGATTGATCGGTTATTCGAGGTTCTCAAGACACTCGTTTGAGCGACTGCTGTTGGTCAGTGATGCGAGTTTCTTTGATTTGGCGATCGGATTGGATAACGGCCAAGATTTGCTGGCTGGCTACGAATGAGTGCGCACCCTCAATTGACGTTTCGGCCGTGATCGACAAGGTGTTTCTTGTTCCGGCGGGTGAGTTGGCGACTCTGAATGCATCACGTCGTGGATGCGTCTCGCATTCGAGCGGCAAATTGGATGAGCCTGACACGAGAGTTGTCCGCTGCAGGCGTTGCCGGCCAACTTGCCGGGGTGGGAGGCCGCTCCTAAGATACGCCCCCTTTCGCGGCCGGGATTGTGAGCGGAACGCCTTGTGTGGCTTAGGGTCAGAGCGTTCGGAAGCCACGTCGGCTGCGGCTAACTTTTGAGAACCGACATGGATTTTTTGCGTACTGTCACGCTCGTGGCCGATGGTGAAGCGGCAGGCGAAGGTAAAGGTGCCGAGCCGGGGGTTCCGGGTATTGGCTCGATGCTGATGCCGATGGTGTTGATCGTCTTCGTGTGGTACTTCCTGATCCTGCGACCGCAGGGACGTGAGCGGAAGCAGCGCGAATTGCAACTCACCAATCTGAAGCGGAACGACCGAGTCGTGACGTACTCAGGGATCATCGGCACGATTACCAGCTTTTCGGATGACAACAAGGAAGTGACGCTGCGAGTGGACGACAGTGTCAAGTTGCGATTCCTGCGGAGCGCGATTCAAGGTCCGTTGGCCGAAACGCCTGCGGCTGACGCGAGCAAGCCGGCATGAAGCTGACATTTGGAGTGCGGCGATTCATCGTCGCTTTGAGTGATCTCTCGCTCGAATGAAGTTGCCAGTTCAAAAC
>JAYVQJ010000180.1:0-10651 GCA_043777235.1 Planctomycetia bacterium | reverse complement strand
CGGCTAATTTGTGCGATCCGTATGAGTTCGGACGTAGGCGTCCGAACTCACTTATGGCCTGCGATAGAAGGCCGCGTCAGGAGAGCAAGCATGTTGACGAAGTCGCTTCTCGTGTTTGCTGTGACATTGTGCTTGGCCTTATCGGCAATCGTTCGAGCCGCTGACATCGACGAGCGGACATTTCCGAAACCGATTGACGTCAACGTGCCGCCCATCGCGAGCGACTCATCGGTGAAGTACGACTACGACATCGTCTATGTCCGCGCGAAGCGAGCGGGGGATGAAGTCCACAAGCGGTTCTTCACCGACTTCTCGCAGCCGGTCACAATGGAACCGGGCGCGGACCTGATGCTGCTGCATCCGGACGGCCGCGAAGAAGTGCTCGTCGAGGGAGGCAACGGATCGGTGACGGACCCGATGATGTCATTCGATGGCGAGTGGGTTTTCTATTCGTACCTGTACGACCTGCGGCAGCACAATCAGTGGGTTCCGCCGCAGACGGGAGCGGACATCTTCAAGCTGCATCTCAAGACCCGGAAGATCGTGAAGCTGACGACTCAGCAATTCACGCCGAACACCGGCGCGGCGAATTGGTCCAGCGACTATCGCAAGCACGAAGAAGGGAAGACGCACTTCCATTCCGGCGTGTTCAACATGGGGCCGTGCCCGTTGCCCGGTGGCCGAGTCGTCTTCACCAGCAACCGCGACGGCTTTCGGCCGGCAAAGGGGTATCCGACCGTCGCGCTGCAACTGTTCGTGATGGACGACGACGGCCGCAATGTCGAGAAGATCGGCCACTTCAACATATCGGGAGCGTTACATCCGGTCGTGCTGCGCGACGGGCGGATCATGTTCAGCTCGCTGGAGTCGCAGGGGATTCGCAGCGAAATCTCGTGGGGCATTTGGACGATTCATCCCGACGGCACAAATTGGGAACCGCTCGTTAGTGCGTTCGATCCCGGCGGGGCGTCGAACGGATTTCATTTCCAAACGCAGCTCAGCGACGGGTCGATCGTCGTCGAAGAATACTACAACCAGAACAACAGCGGCTTCGGAGCATTCATCAAATTGCTGGAGCAGCCACCAACCGGCTACGCGGCGTTCGGGCCGGCGTTCATGCGCGACTCGCGGAACGAGCCGTGGCGATTCGGCCGGCATTACAACGGCAAAGGAAAGTTCTATCGGATGCCATTCATGCCGACCGGCTCCGCGTCGCTGACTCCGTTCACGCTCAACGGCGAAGGCCCGGCCGATCCGTCGATCCTCGAGGACAAGACATCGCCTGCGGTCGGCAAGGTGACGCATCCCTCCGCCGCGCCGGACAATCATCTCTTGGCGTGCTATTCACCGGGGCCGGTCAATCATCAGTACAAGCATCTGCCCCAGTTGGACGGCGGCATCTACTTGCTCAAGAACGGCGAGACCGTTGAAGAGCCCGCGCAGATGCGACTCATCAAGAACGATCCGAACTACAACGAGTGCTGGCCGCGAGCGGTCGTGCCGTACCGTCGGATCTTCGGCATCGACGAACCGCGCCGCATTGAGCCGCTCGCGAATGACGGCTCACGCTCGAAAGAGCTTCCCGAAGGAACACCGTTCGGATTGATCGGCACGTCGAGCTTCTACAAGCGCGAGAGTTATCCCAACGGTGTCGTGCGCGAAGGCTCAGTCACCGCTACGTTTTCCGGCGGCAATGATCCGTGGAAAGGACTCGATGCCTTCACCAGCCACGGAAATCAGATGCCGCTCAATTGGCACAATCAAGGAGGCGATGCCGGGCTGTATGACAACAACCAGATTCACGCCGTCCGCTTGCTCGTGATGGAACCGACGACCGATCGCCAACGCGGCGCGAACTCCGGCCGCCGATTTCACAGCCATGCGAAGGAGCGATTGCGAATTCTCGGCGAGATTCCGCTGCGAAAGTTTGCTGCCGACAAACAGCCGCTCGATCCGGATAGCAATCCCGACACGAGCTTCCTCGCGAAAATTCCGGCTGATACGGCGTTCACGTTTCAAACTCTCGATCGCGACGGAATGGTGCTCAACATGTCGCAGACATGGCATCAGCTTCGACCGGGTGAGATGCGGCACAACTGCGGCGGCTGTCACGCTCACAGCCAGAAACCGACCGAGTTCTCCGCGACCGCGGCCTCGAAAGCCGACTACAAAGTTTGGGATCTCGTCAACACGACGCCGCTGCTCACCGAGAAACCGCGCGACGAGAGCCGCCAACGCTGGGACGAATCCGATTCATCGGGCCTGCGCACCGTGAAGTCGGGGATCGTCAACGTCGAGTATCACCGCGACGTGCAGCCGATCCTGAAGCGAAGCTGCGTTGCGTGTCACTCAGCGAGCGACGGCCGCGAGCCGGCCGGCAACTTGAATCTCGATGCTGACGCCGAGCAGGTTCAAGTTGACCATTGGGGAAATTTCCCAGGCACCTACGCTCGGCTGGCGATGGACGAGCGCGGCAAGTTCGGCCACAAACCGGTGCGCTACGACTCGTGGGGCTATCCGCAGGCGTCGCGCTACATCCGCATGTTTCAATCGCGCCGCAGTCTGCTCATTTGGAAAATCTTCGGCCAACGGCTCGATGGATTTGCAAATGACGATCACCCGTCCGAGTCGAAGCCCGGTGCCGGCGACATGGTGCATCGCGGCAAGTCGCTCGACCCACAGAAGTTCGCGCATGCAATCGACATCGACTTCACCGGCAGTTCGATGCCGCCGCTCGAAGCCGTACAAACTGGCAAGGTCGCAGCGATCTCCGACGAAGATCGCCGCACACTCGTCCGCTGGATCGACCTCGGCTGCCCGATTGATCTCGACTTCGATCCGGCTCACCCCGAACGTCGCGGCTTCGGCTGGATGCTCGACGACAACCGCCCGATCATGGCGCTGACGTCTCCGCGAGCCGGCACGAATCCGCCGCTCGACCAAATCCTGCTCGGCCTGCACGACTACGACACCGGCCTCGACGAAACGTCGCTCACCGTGACCGCAACGTTTCCCGTCAACGGCAACGCTGCTGGAGTGAACCTCGCACCCCATTTTCGTCCGCGATCACAAGGCGTTTTGGAATTGAAGCTCGACAAGCCGTTCGTCACCGATCGGGAAGAAACGCTGACCGTCACGATCAAAGACCGCCAAGGAAATATGAGCCGCATCGAACGTGTCTTTCGAGTTCAGCCGTCGCGCTGACGGTTCAGTTTGGATTTCACTTAGGCCCGCTAACAATAACCCGAAGCGTGAGCGAGGGTCGGCGATGTTGAAGCGTGAATCCCGCCCTCGCTCACGCTTCGGGTTACTTTCGTTACCACTTCTTAACAACTTTCTTGAAGGAACATGATGCCCGACAATTCGCCCATCTCTCGCCGCAACCTGTTGACCCTGGCCGGCGCTGCGGGAGCGACGTCGCTCATCGCCAACAAGGCCGCCGCCGCCGAACCGCCGAAGAAGGTCTATCGCATCGGCGTGATCTCGGCGGCGATCGACGGGAAGCCTCAGCCTCGCAACGGACACACTTGGCACTTCGCGCAATACCTGCATCCGACGTTTGATTTCGATGCCTTCAAGAAGCACAACCCTCCGGCGTTCGACGGATTCCAAAAGGTGTATCGCAATCCGAAGTTCAATTTCGATCAACTTCCGTTTCCCGACACGCAGATCACGCATTATTACGACGCCGATCCGGCGATGGCCGTACCGTTCACCGAGGTCTTCCCCGGCGTGAAGGTCGCGAAGTCGCTGGAAGAAATGGCGTCCGAATGCGACGCGATTTGGATGGGTGACGCTTCGGGCAAAGGAGACGATCACTTCGATCTGGTCGCTCCCGGATTGGCAAAAGGACTGCCGACGTTCTGCGACAAGCCGATCGGCGGAACGGTCGCGGGGACTCGGAAGATTCTCGACTTCGCGAAGCAGCACAACGCGCCGATCATGTCGTCGAGCTTGTTCCGTCACGAGTGGGGCATGGAAGCCGCTCTGCGGATGCGCGACTCCGGCGAGTTCGGTGCCATCGAGCACGTTACCGCGACGTTGCACAGCCGGTACGCGCTCCCCGGCTGGATGATCTACGGCCAGCATCCCGTCTGGTCGGTGATGACGCTGATGGGGCCGGGCGTCGAGGCGGTCAGCCTCTACGAATTCAAAGACACCTGCCACGGCATGATCACCTGGCCTGACAAGTATCCCAGCCACGTCTGGTACGGCGAACCGTTTGAAAAGTTCGAGTACAACCGGATCAGCGTCCACTTCAAAAAGAAATTCTTCACGTTCACGCCGTCGATCGAGGGCAGCTTCGAGTACGGCCACCACTACGAAATGTTCCGCCTCGCCGCAACGTTTCGCCAAATGGTGCTGACTGGCAAAGAGCCGGTGCCGCACCAAGAAATCCTCGAAGTCACCGCCATCATCCACGCTGGAGCCAAGTCGCTTGTCGAGAAGAGCCGGCTGGTGTCGCTGGCCGAGGTGATGGCATGAGCGAACTGTTTCCAACATTATGGCCATCAATCGACTTATGAAACACACGCCACAGCGACGGCTTCAGTGTGGTGTCATTTAACGGATCGGAAACTCAAATGGTTTGCCGATCAAGTCGTCGTACTTCCGACGTTGCTCATCCGTGAGGAGATCGAGCGCTTTGCGGTTGCGTTCAGTGTCGATCTCTCGTTTCCGTTTCCGGAATTCGGCATCCTCCGCTTTAGTTTTTGCATTCATTGCTTCTTTTCGTAATTCGTTGACTTTCTGCCCACGTTCGGCATTCAACCTCCCAACTTCTCTGAGTTGAGGTTGCGTCAGTCCAAGCCATTCAGTGATCTCTGGTTCTCGCAACGCCTCGCTGCCGCGTCCTTGCAATTCCACTTGCTGCACCCGTTCGACTTGTTCGGCCGTCAGAATCCTATGGAGTTCGGCGTCATATTTCTCGTGAAACTCTTTCATCAATTGCGCAGTTTCCGCGGTGCGTTTTAGAAGATATTCCTTCGAAAGAGCTTGTTGCTCCTTGAGAATTATTTGTCTCTCGGCACGAAATTTCATTGTCAGATTGTCAAGTCGCTCTTTCGTTGGGCCATCAGCCTTAATGTCGTCTCGAATCATCTTGTCCGGGATTTTGCTCATCAGTTCGGGAAAAATCCGCAGACGCATTCTCGAATACAAAACACGTCTTTCATCAGACTGCCGCTCTTCAGCCGAAAGCAATCCGAGAACGTTCGCACCAAAGATCAAGACAGCAATCAAGACGGCGTTGGATTTCATGATCATGATGCCTCTCAAAATTCCAAATCGAACATCCTTATCCTGAATCACATCAAGTCTTCCTCAACGATGTCAGCTACCAATGTGATCATGACCGCTGGCTCTGCGAATTCGTGAGCCCAAGACTGCGTCGCCGAGACAGTAAGACCGACCCCCCCGCCGATGGGGACGCTTCCGCCCAAGGAAACCGTTCCTCCTGCGATCACAGAAATGCTGCCGAAAGAGACGACGACCGTGTGCGAGACGTTGTTAATCAGCGGCGTGCTGTAGCCAATCCCGCACGAAAGTGGCCCATCAGTGCGAGACCCCGACGACGGTGCGCTCGGCGTCGTTGATCCCGTAATGACACCAGTAGTCGCATCAATCTGGAAGTCAAACTTGAGATCTTGAGAGACACTGTACGCCGTAGATGTGCTTCCCAAAAAACTATTGTCCCAGAACACACCATCCACATGCGCCGACACCGATGAGTTGGATGCGGCCTGAACTTGCATGTATGCCTGCATCCAATCGTAATTTGGGCTGCCCCAACCGTAGAAAGAGGTCTTCGATAACCCACTCCCCACCGGGGTGATCCAATCCCACTTGTCGTTGTCATAAATGCTGGCTTGCGCGGATGTCGATACTCCTGTGTAATCCGACGAGGCACCAAGATTGACGATCACGACCTCAGTGCCTTCGACATTTGAAGCGGCTTTCGTCGTCTCATTCACGGTCGTAAACACGATGTCAACCGAACTATCGCCAGCGGGTATCGTCCAACTCAACGAAGTGACGGTGTAGTCCGACCCATTGGTCGCGAGATTTCCGACCCCGGCAACGCTTGTGGGAATCACAATCGTTCCGGAAAGTGCGTTCGTAGTTGGGCCAGTTCGCATGATCTGCAACACACCGTCATCCGATCCGACGGTTCGTTCGGCCATGCAGTCATCCGTGAAAGTTAGGCTCACTTCTGGCAGCTTCACGATCACTGTTGCCGAAGCGATGGACTCTAATTGTCCGTCGCTGACCTTCACTTTGATCGTGTGCGTACTCGGGGCTGAGTAACCATATCCGACAAGATCTGACCACGAGAGATTCACTGTTTCTCCACTTTCATCGCCGAAAACATCGTCGCCGTTGACATCCCACGAGAAGGTCAGCGAACTTGGCCCGTGGTCGTCATCAGAGGACCATGAGGCATCCAAATTCAAGTCTTCATCTTTGTAGATTTCGTAGGCTCCCGTTCCACCTCCAAGTGGCGATGCAAAGGCGCTGGGAGCGGTGTTGTCGTAGACCAAATCCACGATCACTGTCGAACTGGCTAAACCGTCGTTGACGGTCAGCTTGACTGGCAATGACCCTCCAACGGGAATGCTGAGTGCGTAAAGTGCCGGCCAGTCGAGGGTCTTTATTGCAGAGATCGAATCAACGGTCCCATCATTGCCGATGTCCCACTCGTAGGTCGGATTGTCGTACATGTCTGGATCGTTGGCGTTTCCCGTGAGCGTCACCGACCCACCGTACTGGAAGTGGTACTCGCCGTTGGTATCTCCACCCGCGTCCGCGACGGGCGGTTGATTGGCTGCGAGCGTGACAGTTGTTATCACCGAGGTGCTTGTTCCATTGTTGTCATACACCAAGAGGCCAAGAGTGTAGGTTTGCGCTGTAACGCCTTTTGAAAATCCGTAAGTCGTACTGAGGGTTTGCCATGAAATTGTGACGAATGAACTGTCGGGCAACGGGGCAGTTGCTCCTCCTCCCCCTAAAAGACCCCAGACATAATGCAGAACCCCTGGGGCAGGTGCATCTGGATCCATCGAGGAATATGAACCAGCCCCATCCAAATTTAGGCTATCGCCCGCTTGAATATTGAACGGCGCGCCGCAGATGCTGGCGACTGGTTCGTAGGACAGACAAAGCCGCGATTCAAGACACTCAAAAGCAACCGTGGGCAGAAAACGTCGCAGACATCGTCGAGTTGGTCGTGAAAGCAACTTGAATCGCAACCAGTGAGACAGTCCCTGTGTTCCGAGCAATGAACGCCAAGATTACAGCAACATGAGAGGCACTCCTTCGAGGTGAAACCAATGAAGCATCCACAAGCCTCAACAATGAGACTTTGAAGGGAAACGGCCCTGACGAATCACCAGAACAGAAACATGGCCAGAATTGATCTACTGCCAAGAATTGTGTGCAGAGGCTATTGGGCGAAATCAGATCGTCAAGACAAATCTCGTCAAAATCTGAAAATTCATAGGCACACCCAAATTGAAACCTGTTCGTGGCAAGTTTATTTGGAACCCATGTTGCGGTCGAGTAGTGCTCACATCACGCCCGCGATCGGTTCGCCCGCGTGGCCGAAGAGGACGGGGCGGTTGGTGGAGGTGTAGATCGGCTGATCGCGGTCGATGCCGAGTTTTTCGTAGATCGTTGAGGCGTAGTCTTCCGGCGTGTGCGGCGAGTCGAGGACGTAGCCGCCGTCGGGGTCGGTCTTGCCGATGATGCGGCCGCCGGGAGTTCCCGCTCCGGCGAAGACGATCGAATAGGCGTGCTCCCAATGGTCGCGGCCGGCGAAGGCGTTGAGCCGAGGGGTGCGGCCGAACTCGGTGATGAAGCAGACGAGCGTTTCGGCGAGCAGCCCGCGTTGGTCCATGTCTTGGATGAGTGCGGCGAAGGCTCGGTCGGTGCTCCCCATCATGACCCAAGTGCCGATGCCGTAGCGTCCCTCGCCGCCGGCTTTGTTGCGGATCGTACCGCACGAGCCGTTCGTGTAGATCAAATCGTGATGATCCCAGTTGAGCAGGAAGCCTCCGGGGACGTCGTTCGAGAACGGCCAGATGACATCGACGGTCACGAAGCGGACGCCCGCTTCGATCAGCTTGCGGCCGACGAGATAGCAGGCTCCGCGATGCCCGCGACCGTACAGCTCGCGAGTGGCCGCGGATTCCGACTTCAAATCGAATGCGGCTTCGACGCGCGAACTGGTCAGTGTGTCGAACGCTTGCGAGTAGAAGCGATCCATGCCATCGACGTTTCGCTCACCGGCGAAGCGAGAGTCGAGCGACGTCAGCATCTCGCGGCGACCGTTCAATCGAGGTCCGGCATTTTCTCCGCGAGGCAACAGGTCGGCGACTTTCCAATTCGGGTCGGAGACATCGCGGCCGCCGCTCTTGAAGACTCGTGACGCGGCGGGCAGGAACCCGGTTCGCGCCGAAGCGTTTTGCTCATCGTTGCCGGGGACCATGATGTACGGCGGAAGGTCGCGGCATTTGCTGCCGAGAATCTTTGTGGCAATGCAGCCGATGTCCGGCATCTCCATCGGGCTGCTGGGATGCGAGCCGGAGAGCATGTACTGCGTGCCGTCGGGATGTCCGTTGGCTCCGGCCTTCAGATGTCGCATCGAGCGGACAACGGCCAGCTTGTCGGCGACCCTTGACGTGTGAGCCATTAACTCTGTGAATTGAATTCCAGGAACGTTGGTCGCGATCGGCCTGTAGGGACTGCGATGTTCGGAGACGACGTCCGGCTTTGGATCCCATGTATCCAAATGAGAAACGCCCCCTTGCTCCAGAATGACCAGCACATTCTTCGCGGCGGCTTTGCCCCCCTGCGAGCTTGCCAGCGCCTGCACCGCTAACAACTGCGGCATCGAAAGTCCGAGCACTCCGGTGGAACCCACTTGCAACGCGCGGCGGCGCGACCAGGAACCAGACAAACCAGATCGTTCGCTCATCTCGAAACTCGATCTTTCCGTGGCAGGGAGAAGGCGGGAATCTCAGCCGAAGCAAAACGCAGGCAGAAGGACATCGGCCAAGGCGAAACAAAGTACTCAGAGACCTCTCGCGAGAAAAGAGCGGTGCCGATTTTGATCGTCCGAAATGTCACAGGAATTCGACGGAGTTCGGCACAATCGGCGAAATTCACGCGAGGTGATTTCGTCTACCGCAAGTAACCCGCAGCGTCAGCGAGGGCGAACCATCACAACGCCCTCGCTAACGCGTCGGGTTACTGCGCGTCGTTGAGCACTCTTGGTTAAAGAGGCAGAGGTGACCCAACGCCGTGACGCCGAGCCAACTGCAACAGCCGAGCGGCGATGGCCACATCCTCAACAGCCAGACCGACTGACTTGAACAGCGTGATGTCTTCAACGAGTGCTCGGCCTGTATCACGACCGGAGACAACGTTGGACAGTTCATTCATCAGCGGCCAATCGGTGATGCCAGCCTCAATGGCTGGGACAAAGTCTCCCGCTTCGAGTCGGCATTGCTCGACACTGTCGCAGATCAGGCGATCGGCGCGGCGGATCGTCGTGATGTCCACTTCCGCCTTCGCCAGGAAGTTCGAGCCGATCACGTTCAGATGCGTTCCTTCGCTGAGCGATCGGCCGTCGAAGACGGGTGTCTTGCTGGTCGTGGCCGTGATGACGATGTCTTTGTCGGCCGCGACCTCCTCAGGAGAGTGAACCGGAACGACGTCGGTGGCGCAATACTCTGACATCTGTGCGGCGAAGCTTTCGCGTCGGTTGGCATCGCGGCAATAGACTTCGACTCGCGAGATTTTGCGCACGGTGCAAACCGCTTTGAGTTGCGTCGCGGCTTGCATACCGGCACCAAACAAGCCGACGACTTTCGCATCAGGCCGAGCGAGGAATTCGGTCGCGACTCCGCTGGCGGCACCGGTTCGCAGTTGGCCGAGGAAATCCGCTTCGATCAATGCGAGTAACTCACCCGTCGCGAGGTCATACAGGCCGACATGAAAACGAGCCTTCTCGCGCGTGGTCGAATAAGCTTTCCACCCGCCGACGCCGAGATACTCGCACGTCCCGGACATCGTGTGCAGCAGCATCTTCCCGCCTTGCACACGCTGACGCGGCACGTTTCTCGCGCGGCCGTTCGCCAGTTCACGAAACAATTCCTCGACGACCTCGATGGCCGTCGGCATGTCGAGCAACTCACGAACGTGATCCTCGGTCAAGAACAGTGCAGCCATGTTGACCCCTCCGGCGTTATCGCCGACGGGCATCGCTAGGCTTCGACCAAGGCTGTGAATTCCATCAGCGGAAGCGATTCATCGGCGGCAGTCCGATCATAGACTTCCTTCCGCAGGATCGAAACGTCATCGGGGCAGCGGAACCCCAGCCGCACTTTGCCGTGCTTCACTTCCAGCACGAACACTTCAATGTTGTCGGCGATCCGAATCGACTCGTTCGTTTTTCGACTGAGCACCAGCATCGCATCTCCTCCTTGAGGCGACCGCATCAGCGACCGACCTCGATCCTAGAAGTCACTCTTGGCCCGCTCCGTGGTTCCAATTTCAGTAGTTCCAAGTTTGATCGAAACGGAACTGTCTTTATCCCGAAGGGATTGCGTCACATAGCCCAGGGTTGCTCGCGAAGCGAGCTACCCTGGGT
>JAYVQJ010000179.1:0-2733 GCA_043777235.1 Planctomycetia bacterium | reverse complement strand
CGTTCGACAGCGATTGGCTCGGACGGGCAAGAGTGCCCATCCTCCTTGAGATTCCAACCATGCAACGTCACGCGCGTTGTCTTGCCGCGCTCGATGACATTTGGTTGAGCGAACGCGACGCGCGGCATCGTGTCGATGGCGAGCCGATAGAAGTGATCCGCGCTGCCAGAGTAAATGAGATCGAACAACTTCACGACGTAATCGCCGTCGGCCGGAACGATGAAGTCGATCAGCGGATCGTTGCCGAAATAGCCGCGATTCACCGCGAGCCGCCGGCCCGCCGCATCGAACAGTTCCAATACCGCTCGCAATCGCGAATCAATTCGCTCGGCCTGACAGTCAATGACGACTCGCTGGCCCTGCTTCGCGGTGAAGAGAAAATGGTCGAGATCACCTTTTTCGACCCGGCCGTTGATGATGACATCCAACGGCACACGTTGTGGCCCCTCTTTCATCGTCCCGCCTTCGGAGAGAAGGATGGCCGCGTTGTTTGGTTCCGCTTCAATCTGCTCGGCGCGATTGCCGACAACGAACGTCCGAATGGAACTCAAGCCGTGGGCCGTGACCGCTTGCAGGTCGTACTGCCCAAGTTGAGCGTCTTCGGGAATCGTCAGCTTGAATTGATTCGGTCCGGCAGGCTCGGAGGTGATTCGTGGATGACTGCAACGCAGCGACTTGGCGTCGGTGAGATTCGCTCCCGCAATTGTCACTGTGACTGTCTTCCCGGCTCGGCCACCTGGAGGAAATACGCCGTTCAAGACCGGGTTCGGCGGTGCTCCGTTGGCGACTGATCCGATCACGAAAAACAACAGCGAGAGCATCGACCCGATTGGCTTGGCGAACAGACTGATTGCTCTCGGCAGGAAATTCATGCGGGCACCAGAGGCAGGCGAGAGGCGGAGCGGGACAATCGAGAACCTATCGCGACTCAAACTGAGCGACTATTGGCTGGGTATTTTTAACGCAAAGACGCAATGACGCAGAGAAAAACGGAACTGCAATTCGTAGCAATCGCACGATGTCTCGCGGTCATTGCCTTCCTGCCATTCGAGGGGGATGACGGCGAACCGACAGATCTCGTTCTTCTTTGCGCCTCTGCGTCTTTGCGTTGAAAACTGCCATGTGCGAGTCGCTATCCCATCAGTTCCGGGATCGGTTTGCCGTGATCGACGATTGGGGTCGGGCGACCGTTGAAGTCTTTAATCAAGGTGTTGGCGGAGTCGATGCCGAGGTGGTGATAGATCGTGGCCAGGAAGTCACCCGCATGGCAGACTCGTTCGATGGAGTCTTCGCCGCGTTTGTCGGTTGCACCGATGAAGCGGCCGGTGTCGATGCCGCCGCCGAACCAGATGTTTGAGAAGCCGCGCGGCCAGTGATCGCGGCCAGGTTGCATCGTTCCGGCGGGAGCACTCGCGTCGCCCGCTCCGGTACTGGCGGCGTAGTTGATTCGGGGAGTCCGGCCGAACTCGCCCGTGACGACGACGAGGACTCGCTTGTCGAGTCCGCGATCGTAGATGTCTTCGATCAACGCGGAGACCGCTTGGTCGTAAGCTCCAGAGCGGAACTTCATCGCGTCGAAAACGTGATGATTGACCGCGTGATCGTCCCAATTTTGGACTCGACCGCAGAGCGGGCCGCTGAGGCTCGTCGTCAGCACATCGACACCGGCTTCGATCAACCGCCGCGCGAGCAGCAGTTGCTGGCCCCAAGCATTACGGCCATAACGGTCGCGAAGTTTCGGATCTTCTTTGCTGAGGTCGAACGCTTCCTTCGTTTGCGGATTGGTCAGCAGCGTCATGGCCTGTGTCTCGAACTCATCGAGCGCGGCCAGTTCACCGGCTTTGTCAAAGGATCGTTCGAGCGTGTCGAGGTTCTGTCGCAGCGTCGAACGGCGACCGAGTCGCTTTACTTGTGCAGCATCCGTCAGGCCGATGTTGGGAACTGTGAAAGTCGGAGCGTTCGGATCGCCGGAGACGACGAAGGGCGAATAAGTGTCGCCAAGATACGCCGGGCCGTTGTATTCGAGCGGCGGGTTGATCCCGACATAACTCGGCAACGGGCTCTTTCGCGCTCCGTCTTGCGAACGCAAGTAATTCGTAACCGTCATCCAATCGGGATACCGCGGCTTCGGCTTGTCGCGTGTGTCCGCGTCGCCGGAGAGAAGATGCATCGATCCCGCCGGATGCCCGCCCGCCATCGACCGCATCGAACGGAGCACGACCATCTTGTCCGCGAGCGCAGCTTGCTTGGGTAACAGGTCCGTAAACCACAAGCCGGGCACTTTGGTGTCGATGAGATCAAAGGGAGTCCGATACTCGCTTCCCGCATTGAAATTGGGATCGTACCCGTCGACGTGCGACATTCCTCCGGGCTGCCAGATCATGATCACGGCGTTCTTCGAGCGATTCCCGCTCGCCGATTCTGCCGCGTGTGCCTGGCTGTGAGCCTGCAACTTGAGGATGCCCGGCAAGCTCAACGTGGCAAAGCCCGCGAGCCCGGTCTGCAAGAACGCTCGGCGACCACCGGCTCCAAATTGAATTGGACCGGGACACCGACGAATTGGTGATGACTGTGACATCGTCAGATTCCTTTGTGAAAGTCCCCTGCCCTCATGATTCTTCCCCTCATGATTCTTCCCCTCATGATTCTTCTCAATCAAATATTTTGGGCTCTCCGCCATCGGGGTTGAATCGCGGCAATCCAGAGCTTGTCTCACGCAGAGGCGCAAAGCTC
>JAYVQJ010000178.1:0-2733 GCA_043777235.1 Planctomycetia bacterium | reverse complement strand
ACCGGGGCTAGCGCCGCGCGGCTAATTTCTGCGATCGGTATGAGAGAGACTTTGCGTCGTTGAACCGCGACGCAATTCCAAGAGACAGAAAGGCCCGGCTTCTGAGGGGAAGCCGGGCCTTTTCTTTGGATCGCAATCATCGACTTCACAGCCAACTACTTCTTCGGCAACTCGCGCACGTAGATGTTCTTGAAGTACAGCGTGTTGCCGTGGTGCTGAAGTTCAATGGGGCCAGTCTCATAGCAAGGCTTGTCACGCTCCCAATAGTTTTCCAGTACGACGTTGTTGACCACGGTCTTGCCGTTGAGCGTGATCGTCACTTTGTCGCCAACCATCTTGATGAAGAACGTGTTCCACTGTCCGATGGGGTTGTCGGCTTTCACGTCTGGGAAACGCGGATTCTTTTGGTTGTTCCACAGACTGCCCGAACCCTTGTCGGCTCCGTTATTGAGTTGGGCTTCATCGCTGGGATCCCAAATCTGCACCTGCGGAGTCCCTCGCAAATAGATGCCGCTGTCCCCCTTCGGCTCCAGTTTCCAATCGCAATAAAACTCGAAGTCGCCGTAGTCCTTGGCGCTGACGAGGCTTTGTCCTTTGCCATCGTAAATCAACACGCCGTTCTCGGCCTTCCAGTGAGCGACCATGACTTCATCCGCCTTCTTTTGCTCGTCGGCGATTTGCTCGGCGGTCATTTTCTGGCGTTGCTTGATGTCTCGGACCAGCCCCTTCCAGCCGGACAAGTCTTTGCCGTTGAACAGAGCCGTGAATCCTTCCGGCGGCGTGTTGTCCGGTGCCGCTTTGTTGTGGACTGGCTGAGCTTGCTGTTGATCGAGGACCGCGACTTCCTTCGGTTCGACTTTCGTTCCGAAGAGGAACACGTCGTCGAAGTTGCCGGTGTCGTCGAACGTTCCGACGCCGACTTGGCCCCAGGCAAACGTCGTGTCGGTTGCTTCCATGACCGGCTCGTTCATATTGTCGAAGAAGACCTTGATCGAGCCGCTCTTCACGTCCCGGACCAGCCGAGCGTGATGCCAGTCGTCCGTCCAATTCGTGCCGCTGCTGGTCTTGGTCGAGATCTTTTTGCGGTCGGCGTTGTTGACGATGAAGATCTGGTTGGCGTGATCGTCGGTCTGTTTGCCGAGATGCACGTAATAAAGATGTGCTGCGTCCTGACAGCCGAAGAACAGGCACATGTCGCGATGCCCGTAATCCTTGACGGTCGATTGCAGCTTCACGTCGAGCACGAAATCGCTGACGGTGACGTCTTGGATCATGGCTCGATTAAATGGCGAGCGAACCGGCGTCTTCGTGTTGCTCTTGTCGAACTGACTGAGGACATGTCCTTTGTCCGTCTTGACGATCTTCCACGCGGCGGGATCGGTGGCTTTCCAATGTGAGGAACTGCCGGACTCGAAGTCGTCCGCAAAAATCAGCGGCAGATTCGTGATGCCCTTCGGAGCGTCTGCTCCGATCGCGGCCGTCGTCATCCCGACGCAGACCCAACCGATCAACCAAGCCAGTTGCCTCATGGTGGTTCCTTTCAGAAAGTTTGAAGTTTCGCCTCGCGGCATTCAGCCTCGATCAACGGCTCGATAGCGTGACTGCCCAATTCGCGGATGACAAGCGTGCGTGTCGCGCGGTGGCTCACAGCCGCTAACAATAACCTGAAGCGTCAGCGAGGGAGTGAGAAGATAGAGTGTGCAACCGACCCTCGCTGACGCATCGGGTTACTGTTGTTAGCGGCTCTCAATTGGAAAACCGGCGATGCAGTTCGATCAAGGACGAACGCACGGTTTCTCGATCGCCGACTACGACAAAGTTGCGGAACGAGAACTCGCCCGGTTCGATTCCCTCCGCGCGAGCGATGCGAAAGACCGAGTTCCATTTCACGACTCGTTCACGAGCGAATCGCCAGCGGCCGTAGCCAGCATTCTCGAACCCGCGCGACGGTTGATCCGGCGAATAAATGCCCATCGCATGACTGCCACTTTCCGTCGAGAGGACGATCGGAAAACGCTGCTCTCCCGGTCCGTCGTCGATTGATTGCAGCTCACCGGTCGCCGGCCGAAAGGTCCAGAACGAACGAAACGCTTCCGGCATGTAACCAGTCAACGCCTCGAACTGCGCGAGCGTGTGCCGCTCGCTGATCGGTACTGTGAACGTGACGTCGTAGCGAATGACGTGCGGCAAGTCGGGCTGGCCGATTTGCGCTCGCTTCGTCAGCAGATGATTCGAGAGCTTCGTCGTATTGATCGCCGGATGCCCTTCGGATTTCTGTCCCGGCGCAAGCCAGAAGGCCATTTGCGTGGTCGTTTGCAGCGAGTGCTCCGTCGCGATCGAGTGCAAATGCCGGCTGGTCGAAGTCGGTCCCGCGCCGTCATCGCGCGAGCCGGCCTCTGTCGGATTGAATGCCTCGGCCCAATGCTTGCCGTCCGAACTGAAACTGCTGGCGGACTGCAACTGCCGACCGTGATCGGCGCTGTCGATGAACTCTTGCCCGTTCCACGTCAGCGAATGTATCGCACCAGCTAGCCGCGACGTCGTCGTGATGACGACCTCCGAATCACCTGCGGCACGGCGAATGACCATGTCCGGTCGAGGTGCCACAGGCTCGTCTGCGGATGACCGAACGGGCGACAAGGAGAAATGGAAAATGAGAAATGAAGAATGGAAAATGAGAAATGTCATTCGAGTCATTTTGCATTTTCCATTCTTCATTTCTCATTTTCCATT
>JAYVQJ010000177.1:0-2742 GCA_043777235.1 Planctomycetia bacterium | reverse complement strand
CTGGCGTGCAACGTGATCAACATGGTCTCGGCGGGGAACACGGTCGTGTTCAATCCGCATCCCAGCGGCAAGCTGATCGCGTGCGAGGGGACTCGGCGGATCAACCGCGCGATCTACGAAGCGACCAGCCTCGAAAACCTCTTCACGATTGTGTCCGAGCCGACGCTGGAATCGGCCGCCGCGCTGTTCGCTCACCGAGGCATCCGGCTGCTGTGCGTGACGGGCGGGCCGGGGGTCGCGAAGGCCGCACTACAAGCCAGCAAGCGAGCGATCGTCGCCGGGCCGGGCAATCCGCCGGTTGTCGTCGATGAAACCGCGGATCTAACCATCGCCGCGAAGTCGATCATCCAGGGCGGAGCCTATGACAACAATTTGCTCTGCATCGGCGAGAAGGAAGTTTTTGCTGTCCACACGATCTTCGACCAACTGATGTCCGAGATGACTCGCGCCGGAGCCTATCGCCTGACCGCCGCCGAAGTGGATCGCATGACGAAAGCCGCGTTCTCGCCGCCAGAGAAGCCGGGCGATCACTGGCATCTCAACCGCGACCTCGTCGGCAAAGACGCCGCCGTGCTGGCTGAACAAATCGGCGTGAAAGTCCCCGCCGGCACGACGTTGCTCTTCGGCGAGACCAACGTCGACAACCCGTTCGTTCCCGAAGAGCAGATGATGCCGTTCGTCCCATTCATCCGAGTCCGCGACGTGGCCGAAGGAATCGCCCTCGCCAAAGACGCCGAACACGGCTTCCGCCACACCAGCCTGATCCACAGCCGCAACGTCCGCAACATGACCGTCATGGGCAAGGAGCTCGACACGACCCTGTTTATCAAGAACGGCCCCTGCGGCGCGGGCTTGGGTCTCGGCGGTGAAGGTTATTTGAGTTTCAGCATCGCCGGACCAACGGGCGAAGGCGTGACGACTCCGCTGACGTTCACGAGACAGCGGCGATGCACTTTGGTTGATGACTTGAGGATTGTTTGAGAATCGTGTTGGAGGTTGAGGCAGAGTGTCTTGATTAGTCGGCTTTAGCCGACTCCCCATTTGCCACCAGCATTAGCTGGTGGTGAGCGGGTCAAACAAAACTTGTGAGCCGGCTTCAGCCGGCTTGGCGAGGTTTCAACCATCAACTGAATGAAGTCTGAAGACATGCCACCAAGCCGGCTCTATGCAAGATGAATTTGGGCCTCTCCACGGAACAAGACGACCATTATGCAACTCGGCAAAGTCATCGGCCACGCGACCTCGACCATCAAGCATCCGTCGATGAACGGTTGGAAGCTGCTCGTCGTGCAGACGCTCGATGCCAAAGGGGGAGCCGATGGCGAGCCGGTGATCTGCGTGGACAACTTGGGAGCGGGAGCCGGTCAACGAGTGATGATCACCAGCGACGGCAAAGCGGTCAGTCAGATGTTGGGAGATGACAAGTCGCCGGTGCGATGGGCGGTGATTGGGATTGCGGACGACAAGAAATGACACAGACGCGACCGGGCTTGTCCCGGTGGTTCAACGGCTTTTGCGCTAGTCCATCCGAGACGCGAGTCGCGCAGAAGCCGTTAAACCCCTGGGACAAGCCCAGGGGCGATTGGGGAAACATGGCGTTGGTTTTGGATGAAAAGCTGGTTGAGAAGATCGTCGGCGAGGTGATGCACCGCATTCGCCCGACTTCGCAACCGGTTCGCGCCGACGCTCGTCATCGACCAGCGACCATCAACCATCAACCTGCTCAGCCCTTGCCCCTCAGCCCTCCGTCCTCAGCCTTGCTCGTCATCACCGACCGCGTTGTCACGGCGGAGTTGCTTGGCCAACGACTGGCCGGAAAGACGTTTTCAGCGGTCGCGATTTGTCCGAAGGCCATCATCACTCCGAGCGCGTTTGATTTTCTGCGGACGAAGAAAATCTTCTGGCATCGCAACACGGCCGAGGCGGCTCCGAAGGCAGACAAGCCGATGACTCGCTGGAAGGCGTTCGTCGTGACGGCAACACCGAGCGTCCTGCAAGCCGTCGAACACACCGAACAGCAGACGTTCGGCAAACAATGGTCTCACGAGTTGCTCGGCGGTGCCGATGAAGCGATCTCGGCCGCGACGAATGCGATCAATCGGGGCGAGGTCAGCGGCATCACGGTCTTCGCCGACCACGCCGAACTGATCGCCTGCCGAGCCAACCGCAGCGAACGCATCAACGCCGCCGTCGTCAGCGACGTGCAGTTGATCCCGGCGTTGAAGCAATACATGCAGTTGAACCTGATGGTCGTGCGACCGACCGGCCGAAGTTTTTTTGAGTTACGGAATCTGTTGAAAGAGTTTGGACGGAGTTAGCTGTTTTCATTGCCTGGCCGTTGGCCGAATGCCGTCAGCCGATGGCCGTTATCCTTTCCCCGGTTGTGCCAAGGAAAAGGATTACGGCTTTCGGCCGGACAGGAGTGAATCGTCATGCGAATCGCGGAGGTCATTGGACGTTGCACGCTGTCGATGTGTCATCCGAGCCTGCGCGGGGGGAAGTGGGTGATCGGCGTGCCGCTCACTCAGGAAGGGATTCAGAACGTCACGGCTGGGAAATCGAAAACGAAGGATGCCGGTCGCAATGAAGCGTTGGTGATTTACGACGATCTGGGAGTCGGCAGCGGCGACTTGATCGCCGTTAGTGAAGGAGCTGAAGCGGCGGCTCCGTTCGCTCCGAATTGGAAACCGATTGATGGATACAACGCGGCGATCTTGGATCGCGTGGAAATTGAGGAAACAG
>JAYVQJ010000176.1:0-10707 GCA_043777235.1 Planctomycetia bacterium | reverse complement strand
CGTCGAACTGGTCAAGATTCTCAACCGCGATTTGAAGCGGGCCGGCATCCCCAAGCTGGACGAACGGGGCCGAGTGCTCGACGTGCATTGCCTGCGCGGCACGTTCGCGACGCTGCTGAGCAAAGGAGGCGTCCCGCTGCGAACGGCTCAAGCGGCGATGCGTCACAGCGATCCCAAGCTCACGGCAAACGTCGATTGCGATCCGTTCGTCTTGGACGTGCATTCGGCGTTGGATGCGTTGCCGCGACTGCCGCTCGATTCGTCGCCGCACACGAACACGCCGACGATGCGAGCCACCGGAACTGATGATTTCAATGGCTCGAATTTGGTTGCACCAGCGGTTGCACCAACTCACGACTTTTCGAGTCCCGCCGTGTCATTTCGTGGCACGATGCCTATTGAACGCGCTGCGTTCGATTCCAAACACTCGACCGCTGTAAGTGCTGTTACAGTCAACAAAAAACGCTCGCTGTCATTCATTGACAGTGAGCGTTCTCAATTTGCCCGGCGAGGATTTGAACCTCGACTAAGTGATTCAGAGTCACTCGTGCTACCGTTACACCACCAGGCAGGATTTTGTTGTGGGGCGGGAATATAGGCTCGAATCTCGTTGCCGCCAAGAGTTTGCGGTCGAGTGAATTCCGCGTCGTCAGGAACAGCCGAAGACAGCGAATGACCACGAAAGTCAGCATTTAGTGCAACCGCTGGTGCAACCGTTGGTGCAACCAAATTTGAAGGGCGAGTGTCGTCGGTTCCGGTTGCTCGCATCGTCTGTGCGTTCTTGATCGGCGACGAATCGAGTGGCAGCATCGGCAGAGCCTCCAGCGCGGAATGCACGTCCAAGAGTCGCGGGTCCGTGTAAACGTTCGCGGTGAGCTTGGGATCGCTGTGACGCATGGCCGCTTGAGCCGTTCGCAATGGAACGCCCCCCACGCTCAGCAGCGTGCCGAAGGATGTTCGCAGAGCGTGAACGTCAAGCATTCGGCCCCGGTCATCTTTCACCGCAATGCCAGCCGCCTTCAGATCACGCTTGAGAATCTTCACCAACTCGATTGGAACGACGAAAACGGGCGACGCGGCAAAAGACTCGTCCGCATCGCATGCCGCGTCTGTAATCCGCAGCGTCGGCTTCCCATTGTGTTTGTCCTTCGGTCATTGCTGCTTCAACACGTAACGTCCGTTTTTCTTCGTGCCCAGCTTCTCGATCAAGCCAGCTTCCATGAGGGGATTTAGCACGTTCATGGCCCCTTGTTTCGACAGCTTCAAGATGTCCCAGATCTCGGTCGGAGCCAAACTGCCGTGGTCGCGGAGCAGTTGCAACAGTCGCTCTTGTTTCGGACTCAGGACCAACTTGTCGGCCGACTTGACGTTGAACGACTGAACTCGCAGCCAAGCACGCTCCAGAGTTTGTTGCAGCCCTTCCGCGCAATACTCCAGCCAGCCGCTCAAGTCTTCACCCTCACGACGCACGGCTGCCAGCGCGGAGTAATAGCGCGGCCGGTCTTCCCAATAGAACTCGTCCACCGAGAAAATGCGATGCGTGTCGAATCCTCGCCGATACAGTTCCCACAACGACAACACCCGGCCCGTGCGACCATTGCCGTCTGCAAACGGATGAATCGCCTCAAACCGGTAATGCAGAATCGCTGAACTCAGCACCGGCGACAGTTGCTCCGCGTCGCTGTTCCACCATTCGAGCAATTCAAACATCAGTCCCGACACATCCGCCGCTCGTGGCGGAACGTAATCGCCGACACGCACCGAGATCGTGCGATAACGTCCGGCCTGCCCTTGATCCATGACCCCGGCCACCAACAGCCGATGAAGTTTCAACACGTCGTCGTGACGGATGCGTTTCTTGTTTGCATTCTTTTCGATGTACCGCAGCCCGGCGAAGTAGTTCAGCACTTCCCGTTGTGAGCGTTCGTCCGATGCCGCCAGTTCGCGGCCATCGGCCAGAGCACGTACTTGTTCCAACGTCAGCGGATTCCCTTCGATCGCTGTTGAGGCGTGGACGTTTCGCGTCCGCGTGTCCTTTTGCAGAGCCGGAACCCAAGAGAGTTCGACGGTCGCATTCTGAATCTGAGTCCGCAACGCCGCCACGCTCTCGACAAGCGAAAGCAATCGCGGACTGATCGAAAACTGCGGGATGTAAGCCATGAAAATAAGTCAACCGTTAGTCCATTTGTTAGTCAATGGAGATTGGGGATTCCCAATCACTTTGTTTCTGGTAACCCCGCCGCGCGCCCAAGAACAATACGCGGCCGGGCAATCAGGCGGTGAAATTCGCTTGGATGCTCTTTCCAACTTGGACCGAGATACCGATAGCGGTGGGCTTCTCGGTAGCCCTTTTGCGGGAATGCCTTGAGCAGCCCATCGCGGGCAAATTACTTGAGCCACTTGGCAACGTCGGTGTGGTCGCGGTCGAGTGCTTTTGCGGCGGATCGACAGGACCGAAAAGAGTTCTGCCCCGGCCCGTTGAGCCGAGACACGTTGTCGATCTCAGGGATCAACTCGATGGGTGAAGTCGTGAAACTTCAGATCGGACGTCTCGCGAATTCCGCGACAGGTGCGACAGGCTACCGCACTAGCAAAAAATCTCGGCTGTTGAGCAAGCCCCAACTTAGGTCTTGTGCCGCTTCGATTCGCTGTTGGTCGCCATAGGTGATGAAGTGCTTCTTGGCGACATCGAGCTCTTTGTCGGTGGGACGGCGAGCGAGGCTCCACAGATACAGCTCTTCGATCAGTTGGTCGTCAGTCAGTTTGGGTTCACGTTTTACAATCTGCGTGATGCGGCCGTTGGGGTCGGTGACTCGGCGGAGGATCGACTGGCCGTTGATCAGGTGCAGGGCTTGGAGCATGTTGCTGTCGCCGTCTCGTTCGCATTCGCACGCTTCGGCGCGTTGGGGTTTGCCAAACAAGTTCAGGAACTCGCTGGTAATTTCGGCGTCAGGAAGTTGCGCGGCGGAGAAATTGGCGGGGGCTCCGCCGAATTGCTCGCGCACGTCGGTGGCTTGGACGAGCGAATCGAGCAACGCTTCGGCGGCGATGCGGCGCGGGATCGAATGAGAAAAATTTTGCGTGTCGTGCCGGTTGCTGTCGTTCGCGACGCTGCTCCGTTGATACGTCTGCGACGTGACGATGCGGCGCATCAAGTGACGGACGTCGAAGCGGTGCTCGATGAAATCCTTCGTCAGCGCGTCGAGCAGTTCGGGGTTAATCGGTGGATTCGTCGTGCGCAGGTCATCGACCGGGTCGATGATGCCTCGCGAGAAGAAATAGCTCCAGAAGCGATTGGCGAGACTTCGCGCGAACATCGGGTTGTCAGGAGCGGTCAGCCACGTCGCAAATTGAACTCGACGGTCGATGCCGGTCGAGACCGGCGGCTGAATCCCGCCGAGGAATCGGGGTGGCTGAGCTTGTCCCGATCGCGGATTCGTCGCAAAGCCGGCCGCGAGTTGCAGGCTCACCGCGCGAGCGTTCGGCACGCCGATCATTCGCGGATCGTTCTTCGCCGTCACTTGATTGAAGAAGCTGGCGAGGCCGTAGTAATCCTCTTGCGTCCAATTCTCTAGCGGGTGCGTGTGGCAGCGAGCACACAACATGCGGACGCCGCAGAAGACTTCGGCGACTCGTTCGAGCGTGTCGTTCGTGTCCTTGCTGACCGCGAAGTACGCCGCCGCCGGGTTGTCCCCTGCCCCACCTTTGCTGGTCAGCACCTGCCGAGTCATTTCATCGAGCGGCATGTTCGACGCGACCGCGCTGCGAATCCATTCGCGGAAGCCGTACATCGCCGGCTCGCTGAGACGCACGCGCGAGTTCTGCAACAAGTCGCCCCACTTCAACGACCAGTGATCGACAAACTCCGGCCGCGTGAAGAGCGAGTCGATTGTCTTCGTTCGTTTGGCCGGATCGGCGTCGGCGAGAAACTTGCGAACCTCGTCGGCCGTTGGCTGCAACCCGATCAAGTCGATCGACACGCGCCGCAGGAACTCTTCGTCGCTCGACAACTCCGACGGCTTGATCTTGAGATCGTTGAGTTTGTTGATGACATGCTGGTCGATGAAATGTAGGCCGGTCATTCCATGACCGGCATTTGTTCCGGCACTCGCACCAGCATCCGAGTCACGGAGTGACTCGGCTACGATGGTCGGCTGAAAGTCCGGCTTGCGTTGCAGCACGATCAACCGCGATGCCGCGAACTTCCGTTCAAACCTCGCGACGACCGCCGACTCACCCAGGTTCTGAGCGGTCACGAGTCCGACGTCATCCACCTCGGCGACTCCTTCGGTGTTGACGTTGAAGATCGCCAGTTTCGTGACGTCGCGAGTCGTCCCGTCCGAGTAATGCGCGATGAGCTGCAAGCGATGCTTCATTCCCGGTTCAACGACGAACCGTTCGGGGAAGACCCGGACGAATTCGATCTCGGCCTTGTCCTCGAAGTCGGACTTCGCCCCTTGCTCGATCCACGTTTGCAGAATGCGATGCGACAGGCTCCCTTTCGCGAACCGAGTGCCGCCGCGATGCGGCACTTCGCCATTCGGCTTCGTCAACATCAGGCTTTCGCTCGGCTTGAGCAAGTTGATCCGCCGCCCGAACTGATCGCCGAACACCGCTTGGTAATCCTGCGTCGCTTCGCCGCCGCGCAGCGACAGCTTGAACCCATTCTTGCCGAGCGAGTACCCATGACACGCTCCCATGTTGCAGCCACCTTTCGACAGCACCGGCATCACCTCATGCCGAAAACTGTAAGGCTGCTCGGCCGCAGGCAACTCGACCGCCACCGGCACATTCACCGTCTGTCCCGCCGCCAGCACCACGATCTGCGTCTGCCCCGACTTCAACGGCTTCACCCAACCGTTCTCGACGACCGCAATCGTCGGGTCCGCGCTCGTCAACGTCGCCTGTGACGACAAATCAACCGCGATTCCGTCGGCCGTCTTCCCGCTGACGATCAGCGAATGCTCATGGCGGTGATGAATTAGCTTCAATGCAGGTGGCGAAACCTGGATGTTGCCGGAGACCGAGACCGTCAAGGGCGGTTGACCATTGACCGTCGAGGCCAGCAAAACACACAAAGACAGGCTGACGAAAAAATGAAGTGCCGCGAACAATTGAGGTCGCTGCGTCGTCTGGGTTGCCGTCATCTTTCAATCCTCATTCTTCTGTCAGCTCGTCTTCAAATCCTAATTCGCCGCAGCCGGTGGCGATGAGTTTGATCACCGCGAATTCGATCGACCAGTTCAGGCAAGGGCGGCGGATTCGGTGGAATGTCGTCCCTTTCGATCTGCGGAGTTCTTAGCTGTGTTGAATCGGTTGTTCGTGAGGCGTTCGATCTTCCGCATCCAGGATTTCGTGCCGAACACTCCGGCGAGCAGTCCGGCGACGGAGAATTGTTGATCCAACTGGGGCCACTCGATTGCAGTGCCGACCGGCATCACGACAACCTCTTTGCGTTGAGTCGGCGTGGCATCGCTCAACCCCTGAAGCAGTTCCACGGGAATAGACAGTTCGGAGCGATTGCTCAGCGATAAAACGACACGATGCGATCGAAGATCGTATCTCACGGCCTTGGCGATGAGAGTCAGACGCAGTGATTCTCGGCCGCGACGCTTGGCCTCGCGGAACATCGCGCGTAACTCCTCTCGCGAATAGGTCACGCCACCGAGATCAACTTGGTCATCGTGTTTTGGATTAGCCATGATGTTTCCTCCACGCTTTCCAGAGCCGTTCGCGATGTTGATTGACGATTCGCAAGGCATCCCGTTGGTCTTGCGGTTTCGCTGCCGCCGAGGCTTCGCGAACCGTTGCGGCCGTGTCGCCCAACCAAACCGTAATCACGGAATCGCCTCGGTAACAATGCACATGAGCCGGTTCGTGATCGTCGGGGTAGATCATGACTCGGAACCCATCTTGTCGAATGATCGTCGGCATTGTGTTCCAGCGGATGAATCGAAATCGGCGGACATGCTACGACCTACCGCCTGAATGCGGAACTACGAACTTGGGTTCAACTTCACGATCAATTCTGTCTCTGTCCGAATCGGCTGGTTACCGGTTTGCGGATCGGGCGGGCCGGTGGCGATGAGCTTGATGCCTTTGATTTCTCCGGCCGCGAAGTTGGCGGGGAAGCGGAGTTCGAGGGCGAAGTCGGTTTGATCGGCTTTCACGGCGGCGTTGGTGATGGCGACTCCGCCCGGTTGGCCGGTGAGCGTCAGATTGACGTCCCCTTGGAAACCCGCGAGGCGTTCGATCTTGCCGGCGACCTTCACGATCGCGCCGGTTTTTGGATCGAGCGTTTGTTCGATCGTCGTTGAACCGGTCAGCTTCACGGCGATCGGATTCAGCACCGGCAGCCGACGCACCGGCGAGTACGTCGTTCTCAAGACGACATTCCGTTCGGGATTGAGCAACTCGGCTTTGATGGCGATGTCGCAGGAGCTCTCCGGCAGCACCGACGGGACGACGAGTGCGAGTTCACTCACAGTTGTCGCTTTCGCTTCGGCCTCGCGGACGACGGTCTCGGCAGCGGTCTTCTTGGTCGTGAGTTCGGCGACTTTCGCATCGGCCGCGATCTTGGCGTCGCCTTGAGCGACGCTCGCTTGCTTGGTCGCTTCGGTCAGTTGCGTGTTGAGCGCGGTCAGTGCGTCGATCGCCGCCTTGACCGGCGGATCGACCGGGACTTCGACAACTTTTTCCGGCCGCAACGCCAGGATGAGATTCGGCTGATTGTTGACTCGCGGTTCCAACTGCGAAGTGACGAACGTCAGCCGGATCGGACCGAGCGTTCCGGTTGGCCGGATGAACTTCACCGGGATCGCGGGTTTGCTCATCAGCACCAGGTGCGACATCGGTTGAGCGTCCACCCAGGCGACTTGAAACGGCGTCGCTGGCTTCGGCACGGATGAAATGCCGAACGACTCGCGCAGCCAAACGGGCGAGCGATCATCGGCGGGAACGTCGATACGAGCCCGCGCGGTGACGTTCCCGTCCGGAGACTTCGCGATCAACGACGTGATGAGTTGAGCGGTCAACTGTGGGCGGACTTCGCCGAAGTCCGCGTCTGCCGATTTCGGCGAAATCGGCCCACTGGTCAGTGTCAGCAGTGTGCCGCTGGCCCCGGCGGGGATCTCGGTGCCGGTCGCGGTGACTCCCGGCGGGAGTTGGCCGAGCGTCAGTTGCAGCGGGCCGGCGTAGTCTTTGCGAGTCACATTCACTTCGAGCACTTGCGACTCGCCGCTGGCGATGTTGGCGACATCGGCTTTCGCCGTGACGCTGATTTCCGGCGGCGGCTTGTCGGCGTTCGTGACGACCAACCGATAGATCGCTTGATCGCTCGCGATCTCCAGCGAATCACGCAGCGCGACGACGAGTTGATCGAGACCCGCAGGGACCGTGAAGTCCAATCGCGGATCGGTTGAGTTTGGCCCGTCATCGTTGTTCGCCAACACTCCGCCGTCTTTGTTACGCAGTTCCAGAACCGCGTCGATGCGCGAGCCGAGCCGTTCGGCGAAGACTTCGATTGTCAGCTTCATTCCTGGCGTCACCGCGAATCGAAACAGATCGAGCTGCCCCGGCGCATCGAGCCGCCCGTTGATGGCGACTGGAATCGTGGGAACAGGCGGCTCGCTGGTGCTGCTGGCCTGATTTGCGGCCGACGTGCCACCGGCGGCCACGACGACCTCAACCAACTCCGGCAACGACGAGAGCAACACGCTCGGCGGCGGGCCACCGTAGTCCAGTCGCTCCGCGACTGGAATTCCCGCGCGAACCGGCCAAGAAATCGGAATCACATCTCCATCGCCAATCCCTTTGAACGGCAACTTCACTCCCGGAATCGCCCCCAACAATTCCAGCGACACCTCTTGCCCGCGAGTCACCGCCAGCGGAAACGCCAAGTCGGCGAACTGCCATTGCCCGATCTTCAATCGAAAGAAGCTGACTCCCGGCGGAGCGTATTGCAGGTCGTGAACCTCGACCGTGTACTGCCCGTCGCGCGGCAGCTTCGTGGCAAGCCGGCAATCTCCGCTGAGCGTTCGCGACGGCATCGCCCAGGCGACTTGCGTTCGCTGAGCATCAAACAGATGCAACACCGGCCGCAGCTTGCTGCCAAGCCGTTTGGCTTCGACCTCGATCAGCAGGTCGTCGCCCGCTTTGCCGGTGAACGTCGTTTTGGAAACTCCGCTGCCGGGAACGGAACCATGCAAGCTGACCGGCAACGCAGCAACGGTCTCCGTGATCGGCAACTGCGGCATCCGATCGAGCGCGACCACAACGCTGTTCGAGACTCCCTCGGTGGTCGCCAGCCGCAACGGTGCGAGACCAGGAGCGATCTCGTTCGGCAGTGTCGCCGTCAGCACCAGTCGATTCACGTTGCTCTGCTTCTCATCGAGCGTCGCCTCGACGGCCTGTGCCCCCAGCCACAACTTCGGAGCCGGCAGCAAATCGACCCCATCAATCGTCACGACTGTCGGCTGCCCAATCTGCAACCCGCGCACATTCACACTGCGAATCTCCGGCGGTCTGGCAACAACCCAGCCGGGAACTGCGATCACCGCGAGCCAAGCGACGCAGACGGATCGCAATCGCCGATCGGCAGCCGGGTGACGAGCTGACTTCCGTCGAGTGTGTGTCTGAGATTTATTGACGTCAGTCATGAATTCGCTTCTTTGCAATTGCGATCAGGCAAGATATTCGTGAGGCCAACGATTGTATTCGCCGAACCATTGCGAACTAGGGAATGCCCAGAAGAGTTCACTGCCAGCTCGTTTCGCAATCGTAGGGTGCGGTCGAGTCCTCGAGACCCACCAATACTTAGCGCAAGCGGTGGGTCTCGATGACTCGACCACACCCTACAAGCGAAAAAAACCGCTGAGTGCGGGGTTTGGAACGCCATCACAACGTCATTGAGAACGGTTGAGCTTGAAAGCCACCGCTCGGATTCGAACCGAGGATCTACGCTTTACGAAAGAAGCCGGAACACCTCGGATTGTCCGAGGAAAACAGTGATTCCGGGAGTGTGGTTGTACCAATGGTTGTACCCGGTCGCGGTGAAACAGGCTGCGACGACGTGAGACAAGCGGGGTTGCGGATCAAGTCCAACACGGGCTTGGGGGTCGCGATGCCTTTCTTGGACTTCTTTTGAAAGGCGTGGCCAAGTTGGGTGACGTGTCAGCCGGAGGCTGCGGAGGCTCGGTCGTGAAGTGAGACGGCGAGATGTTTGCCCAACGCTTCGGCGTAGCGGGCGAGCGTGGCGAGTGTGGCGAGCGTCGGGTTAGCGTCAGGGTCGGTTTCGAGTCGTGATAGGGCACTCTTGCCGAGTCCGGTTCGTTGCTCGACATCGGCGAGGCTCAACCCTTGGGCGAGCCGTTCGGCCTTGAGCAGTTCGACGGCGTGCCGCAGTTCGGCGGTCGTGACTTCACGAGCCGCTTTGAAGCGTCGAGCTTGAGCCAGTATCTCCCCCTTCTCTTGATCCAACTCGCCGCGCAGCCGGCGGTACTTCTCTCGGTCGGAGTCGCTCAACGGACGTCGGATGCGTTTGGCTTCGCGCTTCATGATGGCCTCACTCGTCCACTTCGTAGGCTGTGATGGGATAGACGGTCACGTCGTCGATGACAGCGATGTTTTGCGACCAGATTGGTGCGCTCGGTTCCCCAGCCATAAAAAGTCTCCTGTCAAAAGGGCGGGCGGAGTTTAGATCGTCGAATTGGAGCACCTCCAGATGAGTCTGTGTGTGTCGTCTCGTCGCCAAAGTCATGAGGCTTCGGTGCGTTTCGCTCCCGGTTCGTCCGAACTCGCAAGAGTTCGGCGACTGGCCGGGGCGAGGTCGAACATCGCCAAGTCCAACGGCGTTGAAGTGCGATTGTTTGGTTTGATCGGTTGCCGATAGAGTTTGCTCGTCGTGATTTGGAGGCGCAAACATGGTTCGGACGATTGAGGGAATTTTGGAATTGGACGGCAGTGTGCGATTGTTGCAGCCGATTCAAACCACATCGCCGCGACGTGCGCTGGTGATGATTTTGGAAGAACCGTCCTCGGCACTTCCCAGCGAAACAGCCATCCTGAGTGAGCGTTCGCTGGCGACCGACTGGGATCGAGCCGAGGAGGATGCCGCATGGTCGCACCTACAGCCGGCGAAGTCGTAGTCATTCCGTTCCCATTCTCCGATCTGACTCAATCCAAAGTCCGCCCCGCTCTCTGCTTGGCGGATGCGGGTCGCGGTGACTATGTGCTGTGCCAAATCACCAGTCAGCCGTATGGTGATCCCATAGCGCTCAAGGTTGACGATCAAGATTTCGCAACAGGTGGCCTGCATGTCGAGAGTTTTGTGCGTCCGGGCAAGCTGTTTACCGCAGACGCCAATCTGATCCTTTCCGTGGAAGGCAAGCTGACGGCGGCGGCCTATCAACGAGTGCTCAACACAGTCGTGAATCTGCTTCGTGTGGGACATTCCTGACCGAGCCACAGTTTGCGGTCCAGTCCAGCGACCGTGGTCGGGAGACCAGCGCCGAGCGCGCCCCAGCTTGAAGCAAGCTGGGCCACTCGTGAAATCACTGGCGAGCCGGTGGGCGTCAGCCCCCGGACTCATCCGCGTTGTGAATTGTCCGGGGGCGAACGCCGCCCGGCTCGCCGACTGGCGTTTGAGCCGAACATCACCGGCGAGCCGCCTGGGCGACGGGTTTGGAAACCGCTTCGAGTTCCTCAACG
>JAYVQJ010000175.1:0-10764 GCA_043777235.1 Planctomycetia bacterium | reverse complement strand
TTCTGCACCGGCGGCAGCTTGCTGTTGAACGCGATCAATCGGTCGAGATACGCCGTCATCGCCTTCGTGTCGTGCTGCCAATCCTCATCCGGCCCCGGCTGCAACTTGATCAGCGACGCAACGACCCAATGATGATTGTTGACGAGGTCCGGCTTCGCCTTCAGCAACTCGTCCAGTTGCGCCTGCGTCAGCAACCGATGAATGTTGAACTGCCCGAACCCGCCGGAGTTCGGATGCCCGAAGTCATCGAGAATCAACTTCGTCAGCGCCGCGTAATCCGGCCGAGCCAACCGCGAGATCAAATGCCGCCGCCGATCCCCATCGAGCTTCTCGTTGATCAGCCACTCAAGCGCCGCATCCTCGAAGCCGTCCGTATTCGCATGTTGAAACGCACGCGGCATCAACGCCGCCCGCGTGATCTGCTGCGGATCAAGCTTCGTCGGCAGGTTCGGCTCGACGCCCAGCTCTTCCCTCTGATGTCCGAAGTTCACACCCAGCTTGTTGCGGAGGAACTCCAGCGTCTTCTGCGGATTCTTGTCGTAGGTCAGCAACGCCTGCCGCGCGAGGATTTCATTCACTCGCTGCGTATGCCCAATCCGCTGAATCCACTGCGTGACCAGCGGCTCAACCTTGTCGAACTGCTCCGTCTGCTGCGCGTGCAGGCAGTGGAAGTAATAAAAGTCCTCGGTCCCCGGGACGAGCGACTTCAGCGGCACCGCCCGATCGGGGGCGAGAGCGAAATCCTCGATGAATCCAATCTCACCGGCGGCGGCCCGTTCGGCCAGCGGCTGCCCAATGAGGATTCCCGTTCCGAAAGCCAACGTGACGCCAACCGCTCGCAGCCAATGAGACATTCGCATAGCAACCTCGCTTGTTCGAGACACCTTCCCCGCAAAGAGGACGACCCAAGAGGGAGCCGTCTTAGAAAGAGTTCCCGCGGATTCTACAAATGCCGCGAGACATTGCCCCATCAATCCGTGGTTCGGCCTTGCCATCCGTGGGCAGCAACTGGGTTCGATTGACTGCCCACGGATGGCGAAGCCGGACCACGGATGAAGACATTCGCCAGAAAACCAACGAACCGTGCGGTCTTCGACACCGTTGCGGTTGATCGCCAGTCCAACGAAAAAGGCCCGGCTCAACATGAGCCGGACCTTTGCTTTATTCGAGTGACAACTCGATTCGACTACTTCACCAACCCCGCCGCACGCATCTTGCTGGCGTTGCCGGCTTGGCCGAAGGCGATCATGCGAGCGATGCAGACTTTCTTCATCGCCTCGCGAGCCGGCTTCATGAAGTCGCGCGGATCGAACTTGTCCGGAGTCGTCATCATCACCTGACGAACGGCGGCGGCCATCGCGATGCGGTTGTCGGTATCGACGTTGATTTTTCGCACGCCGTGCTTGATGCCTCGCTGAATTTCCTCGACCGGCACACCCCACGACTGCTTCATGTCGCCGCCGTATTTGCGGAGCAGGTCGGTCAGCTCTTGCGGGACAGACGAGCTGCCGTGCATCACGATGTGTGTGTTCGGCAAGCGACGATGAATCTCTTCGATCAAGTCCATTTTCAGCACGGCCCCGTCGGGCTTCTTGTCGAACTTGAACGCTCCGTGGCTGGTTCCGATGGCGACGGCCAAGGCATCGACTTTGGTCTCGGCGACAAAACGCTCGGCTTCATCCGGATCAGTCAGGTGAGCCATCTCCGGCTCAGGCTCTTGTTCCAGGTCTTTGTCGTGAACGACAGCGGCAGTGGGCTTCGGCGGCTCCTTCTTCTCTTGTCCGACCGTGCCGAGGCAGCCGACTTCACCCTCGACCGAGACGTTGAGCGCGTGTGCGACCAGCACGACTTCTTTGGTGACTTTCGCGTTGTAGTCGTACGTCGCGGGAGTCTTCGCGTCCGGCATCAGCGAGCCGTCCATCATCACCGATGTGAACCCGTTGCGGATCGCGCTGTAGCAGGTCGCCGGTTCGTTGCCGTGATCCTGGTGCATGACGATCGGAATTTCGGGATACAGTTCGGCAGCGGCGAGCATCAAGTGTCGCAGATAATTGTCTTGTGAGTACGACCGCGCGCCGCGTGAGGCCTGCACGATCACGGGCGAGTCGGTTTCCTTGGCCGCCTCCATGATCGCTTGGATTTGTTCCATATTATTGACGTTCAACGCGGCCACGCCGTAGTTGTTTTCGGCGGCATGATCCAGCACTACTCGCATCGGAACCAAAGGCATTTGCAAACTCCAAAATCAGTGGTCAAAGAAAACCGTCCGCAGCCCAGGAGCACTCGGCGATTCTGCGGCGGCAAAGCGTTCACAAGATTGCTTCGCCGGGAATTCGGCCAAACATGGCCGTCGCATCGAGCGACATTATTCCCCGTCATTGACGCGGGGCGGATTATCGGAACGATTCGCTTCGCTGGCAATCGAGTCATCGCGCCGGCGAACACAGCTCGACAACGTGCCCATCCGGGTCGTTCAGAAAGACTTGCACGAAACCATCCGGCCGAGCCTTCGGCGGTGAGACGACCTTTAGGTTGAGTTCCTGTGCTCGTGCATACGTCGCGTTGGCATCTTCGACCAAAAACGCGAAATGATGTGAACGGGACGTACGGAATTGCTCCGGCAGCGGATTGCCGGCCGGCGATCCGCCAGCGTGTTCGCCAATGAGATGAATCTGCGTCGGCCCCGCTTGAAACCACAGCCCCGGAAACGTGAACCCCGGCCGAGGAACCTCACGCATTCCTAATCCCTCGACATAAAACCTCCGCGACTGGTCGAGGTCTTTGACGACCAACGTCACATGATCGAGCGACTTTACTTGAATGGATGCGGTCATGTGTCCCCCTTTGGAGTGCGGCAACTCATCGCCGCTTTCGCTTTGCGGCAGAGTCGCTTTCTGTCTCCAACAAATCCAACGCGGTGCTGATCCGCTTTCCATTTGAAAACTGTGCTGTCGCCCGACCCCTTGTGGGTCGGTCGATTCGTCTCTTTCGCAATCATGATCCAGGCCCCAAGGGCCTGGGCGACAGTGGCCCACTAGCGCGGTTGCATTTGGAATCCGCATGACACACCGCACTCCAGATTTACCGCTGTGTGAGCTTTGGTGCGGGTTCGCTCTTCACTTGCACGGCTTCGTCGAGCTTCTCCAGCAACTGACCCTTCGTGATCGAATCGCGCAACACGATGGGGTGCAGCGGGTCATTGCCAGGGAAGATGATCGCCAGAGGGATGCTCTGACTCTCGAACTCGTCGAGCCATTCTTTGATGTCCGGTGAGAAGCTGGTGTAGTCCGCCTTCACGGCCACGATGTTGTGCTGCTTGACTCGTTCGAGCGTTTCCTTGCGGTTGAACGCGATGAGTTCGTTGACCTTACAGGCGGCACACCAATTCGCGGTGAAGTCCAGCAGCACCGTGTGGCGCTCACGCAATTCCTCTTTGACCAACTTGCCGGAGAACGGTTTCCACGGCAGTTCGTAGGCACCTGGCTTGTCGTCGGCTAATCCAATCGCCAGCCACAACCCCGCGCACGAGACCAAGGTCGCGAATCCTCGCACTGTCCAGCGGCGACCGCCCGGCGAGTTGATCGTGTAGAGCTTGCCAATCATCCACAGCGAGAAGCCAATCGACAGCAACAGGATCAGCAGCGGCAACTGCCAGTGACCTTTCATGCTGCTCATCAGGAAGATGATCGTCCCCATCAACACGAAGCCGCAGACTTCTTTGAACGTCACCATCCAGTTGCCGGGCTTCGGCAGATACCTCACCCACGCCGGGAAGAAGCCGAGCAAGATGTACGGAGACGCCATGCCCAACCCCATCACCGACCACACCAGAACAATGATGGGAGCCTCTTGCTGCACCGACCAACCCAACGTCACGCCGAGAAACGGGCCGCTGCACGGAGTCGCCAGCAGCGTCGCGAAGATGCCGGTCAGGAACGCACCGAGCGGTCCTTCTTGATGCTGATGGCTCGCCGCCGAGCCGACCATTCCGGGAATCGGAATCTCGAAGACCCCCAACAAGCTCAAGCCCATCGCGAAGACGACGCAGGACATCACGACTTGGAATTCAGTCTCTTGGAAAAAACTTCCCCAGCCGAATTGCTTGATCGCTCCGAACTTCGCCGCGACGGCGAAACTCGCGAGCACCAGGAAGACCGTCAGCACACCCAACGAGTAGGTCAAGTTGAGCAACAGAATTCGCCCGCGACTCTGACCAGCTTGCTGTACGAAACTCAGCACCTTGATCGCGATTACCGGTAAAACGCAGGGCATCACGTTCAAGATCAAACCACCAAGAAACGCATAGACCAAATACAGCCCCAGGCTCCCCGTTTGCTTACGCGGCTGAAACTCTTGGCCGAAGAAGGTCGGGCTGTTGTCTTCGCCTGTGGGGTCTTGAGCTCCACCGCTGATGGTCACCGTTTTTTGCGGCGTGCCAGAAGGCGGCAGTGTTGGTGTCACTGCGGCTTTAGCGATGTATCCCAAGTCAAACGCCACGGTCTTCGGGATGCGGCATGTTCCTTCGCGGCAGATTTGATAACGCAATGTCCCGGCGAGGCCGTAGTCCGCTTGATCGACACTGAGTGGCATCGTCCAAGTGATCTGCTTGTGATGCACTCGCTGTTCTTTGCCCTCCTTGGTCCGCGCTAATTCCGGCGCGAGGCTCGGTGAGAATGTCTTCTCCGATGGCTTGAGTCCGTTCGGAATCGTGATCTCGATCACCGTCGGCAGTCCGGTGTTGTCTGGATTCTGATCGAGCGCAAACGTGTGCCACTCCGGTTCCAGTTCCATCGTGATGGACAGCAAGACTGACTCACCCGGCTTGGCGTTCTCAGGTGACAACCGAAACCGCAACTTGATCGGGTCGACAATCTTTCCGGCTCGTGGCACGACCAGCATTTCAAACGGCTTCGCGTCGACCGCTTCAATCAGCTCACTGGCAACTTTAGGGTCAACGGCCTTTGGACTCGGTGTCGGAGCCGGCTCTGGCGGCGCAAGACGACTCTTGAACTCCGCGACCTTCGCTTTGTCGGTCACGATGACTTCGGCCGGAGCGTCTAAGCCGACGAAAAACGTTTCATCGTTTGGAAGGCAACTATTGCTGTCACAGATTTGGAATTTCACTTGGCCGAGAATGCGCACATCCGCTCGTTTCGCGTCCGGCTTCAACCGAAATCGGCGAGTCCATGTGACCGCGTCTTTGAACTTCTCAACGGTTTGGTCGACCTGAAATTCAATGTGCGGATCATGATCGGCGACGAATTTGTCTTCGACCGGCTCCAGTCCATCCATTTGAGTCAGGATGAACTTGGTCGCACCGGTAAAACCAGGATCGGTCGAATACGTATGACCGCCCGGCGGAAGCAAGAGGCCGATGGACAGCACAAAGGTGTCTCCGGACTTTTGCGTTGGGTTAGCTTTGTCATCCGTCAGCGACACTTTGAGCTGCGCCGGTTTGATCGGTCGATCGGCTCGTTTCCCCGATGTCGTCTTTCGAGTCAGTGGATCACGGAACGGTTCGTCGCCGCTCGCGAACGAAAGGTAGGTCGCCAGCAGCACTGCGACCGAAGTGACAAAGAGCGATAGAGACAAACGCGGCTTGAGCATGTCGAGGTTCGCCGAGGTCGGAAGTTGGGATGAGGCGTTATACGCCGCCGGGATGATAGACCAACAACTGAAATTCGCTCAATTCGAGACTGCGGTTGCTCAGGGCCGCGATTTGACGGCGAAGGTGACGGTCAGGAAAAGTAGACCGGTCACTCCGTGACCGGAAAATTCGAGTCACGGAGTGACTCGTCTACGTTTCGGTCTCCGCGCATTTCGACACTTCCGCTAGAACCCCGCCCCCTTCGACGGTCACGTCAATTCTTCACGTCATCCCCTCTGCGAGCTTTCATCGTGTGGTCTCAAAAGTCGGCCCAGCGAGCGATCATCGTCGCTGGTTGCCTCGGCACGATCTATTTGCAATTGACAACTTCTCCCGCGACGGTGCAGTTTGCTCGCGCGCTGGGAGGCAACGGGTTGCACATCGGAATTCTCGGCGCGCTGCCGACGGCGATGTTGTTCATGCAGTTCGTCTCGGCCGTGCTCGTCAATCGGATCAAGTATCGGCGGAGGCTGTGGCTCACCGTCGGGATCGCGCATCGGCTGGTGATGTTGCCGGCGGCGTTGGGACCGACGTTGTGGCCGGATATGCCTGCCGGATTTTGGATTTGGACGCTTGTCGGTCTGACAGCGATGAATTTCGCGATGGCCGATTTCTGTCATCCGTTGTGGATGTCGTGGATGGGAGACTATCTGCCTAAGCAGGGACTCGGCCGCTTCTGGGGCCGTCGGCATTTGTGGATGCACTGGTCGGCGGCGGCGGCGCTTGGAATGGCGGCGGTCTTCGTGTCCGGTCATCCCGACGGGATCAAGCCGGCGTTCGCGGTGCTGGGTGTGATCGCGGCGGTCTGCGGAGTCGCCGATCTGTTGTTCTTCCTGAAAGTGGAAGAGCCGCCCGTGCAGCCGGCACCGAGTCCGCGACTGTTGGACATCCTCGCCGCTCCGTTTCAGCAGCGTGAGTTTCGGAGATTCATCGGCTTCAGTTGCTTCTGGCATTTCGCGGCGATGACCGGAGCACCGTTCATCGGCTTGTTCTTGCTGGAATACGTCGGCATGGATTTGTTCCATGTGATGCTGCTCTGGGCGACGTCATGGATCGGCGGAGCGTTGACGGCCAGCCGGCTCGGTTGGATCGCCGACAAGTTTGGGCACCGGCCGCTGCTGGTGTTGTCGATCGCGTTCAAGTTCACGTTGATGCTGGCGTTGCTGTTCGTCCCCGCGAATCCGACGCTCGCTTTCTGGCTGTTGATTCCCGTCTTCATGCTCGATGCGTTGCTGAATGCCGGGATCACGATCGCTCAGCACGGCTTCTTGCTGAGCTATTCGCCGTCCGAAAACCGAGCCATGTATATCGCGGCCGGGACCGCGATCGCCGGCATGGTCGGCGGAGCGACGTCGATCGGCTCCGGCTTCGCACTCCGTTCATTGGCCGCCTGGGATTTTTCGTTTCTCGCAGTCGGCGTCTCGCACTTCCACGTCTTGTTCACGGCCAGCGTCGTGCTGAGATTGATTGCCGCCGTTCTGGTTCTGCGAGTCGAAGAACCCGAAGCCGCTCACACCGGCGAGGTCGTCACCCACTTGTGGCACGCCGCTCAACGACGTTTTTTGAAGCTGACTCACATGACTTGGCGAGTGGACACCCCCGCCAACTCACCGCGTCTGTTAGCCGGCGAATCCGCTCTGCCGCGCCGGCCACGCTCCCGCAAAGTCCCCTGGCGAGACATCGTCAAAGCCGACGATCCCAGCCACGATTCACGCACGACGGTGTGATCCCTGGAGTGCGGCGGCCTGACGCCGCCCTCCATCAGCGCGGCGAACGGGCTTCAAAAACGAAACCAACGGCATCGTGAAACAACGCCCACACAAGTCAGCCCTCAGCGACACCTGTCGTCACGATGGGAACCGGTAATTTGCAAACCGTTAACCCGCGCTTGATGGAGGGCGGCGTCAAGCCGCCGCACTCCAGGTTCAATTTCCAGCCGTGGCCATCGGCTTCTTGATGTCGAGTGCTTCCGGCAGCGCGGCCTTCACGTCTTCGATCGACGCCGGGCGGCTGTGGACGAGTCCCTTCTTATCGACCAGGAACATTGTCGGCAGCGAGATCACTCCAAACGCGAGGCTCGGCGGGCTTTCGAGTCCGCCCGCTTCATGAATCTGCGGCCACGTCATGCCGTTCTGCTGCATGTAGGCTTTGACCCCATTGGGTGAGTTATCGAGATTCACACCGATGACCTCGAAGCCTTGTGTGCGATATTGCTGATACAGCGCCTTCAACTTCGGCAGGTCTTCAAAGCAGGGCTTGCACCACGTCGCCCAGAAGACGACCAGCACTGCTTTGTCGCGATAGTTGCGGATGTCGATCTTGCCGCCATCCAAGCCGGCGAAGGCCAGTGGCAACGGCTTCCCTTTCACTTCCAGCCGAGTGATCGCTCCAGCGGCTTTCTTGCCGGCCGTCGTCTTCGGATGATCTTCCGCCAACTGAGCGAACCATTTGCGAGCATCGTTCGCCTTGCCGGCGAATTCGAGTCCCGTCGCCAATTGAATCATCGCGTCGGGAGCATCCTCGGCTTTCGGGTAGGTCTCGACGAACCCTTGCAGGTCTTTGATCCAATCTTCCTGAATCTTCGCTTGCGAAGCGTTCGTCTTGGCTGACTGCACCGAGACCGAGTACTCCGCGAGCATGCGCCGATATGCAATGTACGACGTCAACGGCGAACTCGCTTTGAGTTGCGGCTTGAGCTGCGATTCCAGCAGCTTCAACTGAGTCAGTCCCTCCTCGAACGCTCCGGTTTGCACGGCCGACGCGAGGCCATCGACAAGCTGCCGCAGCCAGTTTTCTTGATCCTTCGGATCTTTCGCAGTCGCGCTGATGAGCTGCTTGAGAATCGTCGCGCGATCGGTGTTGAACTTCACGAATGCTGCCGGCGAGCCGTCCGCCGTCGGAGCCTTCGTGTCCAGCTCTTGCAGTTGCTTGACGAGTGCCGCGACTCGCGGATCGGCATTCGCTCCGGGATTCGCCGCCGGTGTTTCACCTGCGGCAGATTGTCCCGGCTGCATCAACACTCCGGCCGAGAGTTGCACTTGGTTTCCTTCGATCGGCAGCGGAATCTGCGTCAGTTTCCAGACGTCGCCGATCTTCACGATCTCGCCGATCTGGACGAGCAGACTATTTTTCGGCGGAGCCGCTTCGGTCTCGATGATCGCCATCGCATTCTCGTACAGAATCAAATCGCCCGCCGCCTTGCCGTCGTCGGCCGGGATCATGCTAGGCATCGCCGACGCAACATCGAACCGAATCCATTTCGATCGCGGTGTCAGCGATTTCGTCTTGCTCAGCACATCACGCAGCTTCGCCGCCGGGCTGCTGACGTTCGCCAGGATTTCCTTTTGCGCCGTCGCTTCGATCTTAAGCTTCGTCAAATCCTCCGCCGTCACCAACACGAGCCGCAGCATGTCGGCATCATTCGCGAGCAGCGCATTGATCGCGACTCGCGAGGCTTCCTCGGCCGAGAGAACTTTCCATTCGTCGATGATCTTGTCTTCGTTCGTGTCCAGCCCCCACCGCGAGCCTCCGGTGTTGAGCCAGCGAAACTGATCCGGCTTCTCGTTGAAGTTGCTGTCGATCTCGCGATAGACCTCGATGCCGTTGTTGTAGTACCGCCATTGATCAACGGTGTCGTCGTTGTTGGTGTCCACGAACCGCCGCAGCACCTGCCCGTTCGGTCCCGTCACCAGCCACGCCGAACCCTTGCCGAGCTTCTCCGGCTTCACCGTGCATTTCGCGTACTCCGCTGGCTTGGGCGTTTCGATCTCCACGTCGCGTTGCCGAGGCACGAACTTCGCGAAGACAAACTCCGGCGTCGGCCCTTCAGCCAGCAAAGTTTCCGCCGACAAGCTCAACAACCCGGCGACCAGAACACTCCAAGAAAATTTGCGACGACACATCTCAGCGACTCCGTTCCGAAGAGATCACGATTCCGCACTCAAACGCCGGGAATCTAGCCCTGCCGGAAAAGCGTGTCAGCACGAGTTTCAGACTTGGAGTGCGGCGGCTCGACGCCGCCCTCTATTCAAGAACCAAAACGCTTGCCAGCGTCACAAGACAAACGAATCGACGGTCGGCCTGCGCCGGACGATTCTCTCGTCATCGAAACTCAACTTTTCTTGAATGGAGGGCGGCGTCAAGCCGCCGCACTCCAGGATCACACTCGCAACCGCCGCACGACGTCCACAACCTCAGCGACTGCGACGTCGATCTCGGCTTCGGTCGTGTACCGACTCAGCCCGAATCGGAGGCTCGCACGGCTCAACGCTTCGGAAACGCCCATCGCTCGCAGCACATGACTCGGCTCCGGTTCGGCGGTCGAACAGGCGGAGCCAGAACTGACGGCGATCTCTTTCAAGCCGCTCATCAACGCTTCGCCATCCACGCCCGCGACACTGAAGTTGAGATTGTTTGGCAATCTCTCACCGAGCGGCGGACCATTCAGCGACAACCCTTCAAGTCCCGTCTGCAACCGCTGCCACAAGCGGTCACGCAGCGACCCCACACTAACCCGAAGCGTGAGCGAGGGCGAATGGCCATCGAGGTCCGACACCTCTTCGCCCTCGCTCACGCTTCGGGTTAGTGTGGATAATTCACACGCCGCGCCGAAGCCGACGATCAGCGGAACCGGCAGCGTACCGCTGCGCAGATGCTGCTCATGTCCGCCGCCATCGAACAGCGGTTCGAGCGGAATGCGCGGACCGTCGCGCCGCACGACCAGTGCGCCGACTCCCTTCGGCCCATGAAATTTGTGAGCACTCAGCGACAGCAGCTCGACCGGCAGTTGCTGAAGATCAACCGGTATTTTTCCGACCGCCTGCACCGCGTCGCAGTGCAGCAGCACGCCGCGCTCGCGACAGATGCGGCCGATCTCGGCAATCGAGTTGATCGTGCCGACTTCGTTGTTCGCAAACATGACGGAGACAAGAGCCGTCTCTGGCTTGATCGCGTCGGCAACGTGTTGCGGATCGACGCGAGCACAACGATCGACCGGCAGGATCGTGACATCGACCCCTTGCCGCCGCAGTCGCTTGGCGACATCGAGCACCGACGGATGTTCGGCCGCATTGGTTATGAAGTTCGTAGGATGGGCACTCTTGCCCGTCCCTTCGCCG
>JAYVQJ010000174.1:0-2760 GCA_043777235.1 Planctomycetia bacterium | reverse complement strand
CCATTCCTCGTCGGTGATTTCGAGAAACGGCGTCGGTGAGTTTGTGCCGGCTCCGTTGATGAGCACGTCACAGTTGCGGCCGTGTTTGTCGAGATGAGCGACGATCGCTTCCAAGTCTTCGCGTTTGGTCGAGTCGGCTCGAAAGAATTCCGCGCTGCCTCCTGTCTGTTGGATCGCGGCGACGCGAGTGTTGCCATCGACTTCATCGCGGCCGACGACGAGCACATGTGCTCCGGCTCCAGCAAGAGCATCGCAAAACGCTCCGCCGAGTGTGCCGGTGCCGCCGATGACGACCGCAGTCAGGCCGTCGAGGCCGAAGAGAGATTGAAGGTAGGTGCTGCTCATGGTGCGGGGTCCGAGGGCGAGAGTCTTTTGGAATTCGCTTTTTGAAACGCAGAGGGCGCGGAGGAAGACGCAGAGGACGCTGAGATGGTGGTTGGCTAGGTTGAGGATTCCGGTTCGGGGCGGTATTTGTTGACGATGCGGTGAATGCCGTCTTTCACGACGACTTCGTGAAAATTGATCAGCAGTCCGATCTGCAAATTGAGAAGCCGAAGGTGTGAGAGCAACTGGGCTTTGTCGACTGGGTGCAGTGCCTCTTTGGCTTTGCATTCAACGAGCACGAACCCATCGACAAGTAGATCTGCCCGAAAGCCACAATCCAATTTGACGTCATCATAAATCAATGGGACCGGCTTCTCTCGTTCGACCTGATAACCCAGTTTTTTCAGTTCATATTCCAAACAAGTTTAGTAAGCCGACTCCAGCAGTCCCGGCCCAAGTCGCCGATGAACTTTGATCGCACAGCCAATGACGTCCGAAGTAATCCGATTCAAATCCATTGTTCCCGTCTCCGCGATCTCTGCGTCCCCCCTCCGCGCCCTCTGCGTTTCAAAAACGCCGAGTCCAAACGACTCTCCTACCCAATAAACTCCAACTCAACCGGCTTCGGAATGATGCGAGCCTCGTAGGCTCGTCGCAGCAGCAGCGCGACTGCCTCACGCCCGCGAGCGCCGAAGTCGAGCGTCCAGTCATTGACGTACATGCCGACGAACTTGTCGGCTTGGCTGCGGTCGAGATCGCGGCCGTATTGCAGCGCGTGTGCGAGTGCCTCGGCCCGGTGATCGAGTCCGTATTGAATGCTTTGCTTGAGCAACACCGTGACCTCTTCCATACCTTTCTGGCCGAGGTCTTTGCGGATCGCGTTGCCTCCCAGCGGCAAGGGCAGGCCCGTGTCGTCGTGCCACCAACGGCCGAGATCGACGACCAGATGCAGTCCCTGATTTTGGAACGTCAGTTGTCCTTCGTGAATGATCAGTCCCGCGTCGGCTTTGCCCGCTTCGACGATGTTGAGAATCTCGTCGAAGGGATGCACCTCGAACGTGAATGTGTCGCCGAGAAGCAACTTGAGTGCGAGAAACGCTGTCGTCAGCGTGCCGGGGACGGCGATTTTTTTGCCTCGCAGGTCACCGATGCCCATCGGCTGACGAGTGACGACCATCGGGCCGTAGTTGTCACCCATGCTCGCTCCGCAGGCACACAGAGCGTATTTGTCGGTGACGTAGGCGTAGCCGTGCAGGCTGACGGCGGTCAGCTCGAGTTCGCCTCGCTGTGACCGGTGATTCAGCGTCTCGATGTCCTGCAAGGTGTGCGTAAAGCGATAGTTTCCGGTCGGGATTTTGTCGTTCGCCAACGCATGAAACATGAAGGCGTCATCCGGGTCCGGGCTGTGTCCGACGTTGATCGTGATGGGCATGGATTGGGGTTCGGGATTAGGGGTTGGGAATTAGCGACAATGAAACGAAGACTAGGGGGGACAATTGATGGTCGCAAGCGCGGCGAATCTCTGCGTCCTCTGCGATTCCTCCGCGTTCTCTGCGTTTCAAAATTTATTTTTCCTAACGCAGAGACCGCAGAGGAATCGCAGAGTTCACAGAGAACCTCATAGGCTGCTTCCGACCGGCTGACGAGTCGTCTTGGTGACGGCTATACTCCCGCCGCTGCTGCGGGCTGAGAAACTTTTTGGGTCCGCTTGGGTTGAATGCCTCGACGCGACTCGAAGGGAATGCCCGGACGTGGTGAAATCCGATCCCGCACTTTCGCAGTATCTGCACGACCCGGACGTGCAATTGATGCTGCGCGCGAAGCGGGGAGACGACTCGGCGTTTTCGCAATTGGTCGAGAATTATCAGGACCGGCTGGTCGCGGTGCTGTACCACTTGTTGGGCAACCAAGACGCGGCCGAGGACTTGGGCCAGGAAGTCTTCCTGCGGATCTATCGCAACCGAACAAAGTACGAAGCCAGAGCGAAGTTCTCGACGTGGCTGTTTCACATCGCCAACAATCTGGCGAGCAACTGGCGACGCGATGGTGCTCGGCGACGCGAGACGGCGCTGGCCGGCAGCGATTCAGGACCGCTGGGTACACGGCCACAGGAGCAGTTACTGGCGGAGAAGTCGGCGTTGATGCCGGCACGAGTGCTCGATCGCAACGAAACACAGACGCTCGTCCGAGCAGCACTCGAATCGCTCAGCGACCGGCAGAAGATGGCGGTCCTGCTGCACAAGTTCGAGCAGATGAGTTACATCGACATCGCCGCCGCAATGGATTTGACGCCGCAAGCCGTCAAGTCGTTGCTGTCGCGGGCACGCGAGAATTTGCGAGTGTATTTGGAGCCATTTTTTTGAGATGTTTAACCGCACGCCGCAGGCACACGCGTTACGGCAGCGTTTCTCGACGCGCGTGCCTGCGGCGTGCGGT
>JAYVQJ010000173.1:0-2768 GCA_043777235.1 Planctomycetia bacterium | reverse complement strand
AAGTCGGCCTACAAATTAGGACACTACCAACTCACCGAGGATTCCATTCCGATGCCGATTCGTTTCGTTGACATGGTGGCCACTGACATCCGCTTCCCGACGTCACGCAGTCTTGATGGCTCGGACGCAATGAATCCCGACCCGGATTACTCGGCGGCGTATGTCATGCTGAAGACGGATCATCCCGATAGCTTTGTCGGCCACGGCCTGACGTTCACAATTGGGCGAGGCAACGACCTCTGCGTGCAGGCGATCGAGGCGATGCGGCATCTCGTCGTCGGCCACACGCTCGAAGAATTCACCGCCGACATGGGTCGATTCTGGCGGCATATCACCAGCGACAGTCAGCTTCGTTGGATCGGGCCGGAGAAGGGAGTCATTCATCTCGCGACGGCGGCGATCGTCAATGCCGTGTGGGATCTGTGGGCCAAAGTTGAAGGCAAACCTCTGTGGCGATTGCTGTGCGACATGTCTCCGGAAGAGATCGTGCGTTGCATCGACTTCCGATACATCACCGACGCGCTCACACCCAGCGAGGCTGTCGAGTTACTGCGAAAGCGCGAGTCCACGAAAGCCGACCGCATCGTCGAGATGCGGCGCGACGGCTATCCGAGCTACACGACTTCGGCCGGTTGGCTGGGCTACGACGACGACAAGCTGCGACGGTTGTGTCGCGATCTATCGGCTCGCGGCTGGACGCACTTCAAAATCAAAGTCGGCCGCGACCTGCAAGACGACATCCGCCGCTGCCGCATCATCCGTGAAGAAATCGGCTGGGACCGTCGCCTGATGATGGACGCCAACCAAGTTTGGGACGTCAGCCAAGCCATCGCCTGGATGAAGCAACTCGCTGAGTTCAAACCGTGGTTCATCGAAGAGCCAACCAGCCCCGACGACGTGCTCGGCCACGCGGCAATTGCGAAGGCGATCGCGCCGATCCAAGTCGCGACCGGCGAGCACTGCCAGAACCGAGTCCTCTTCAAACAGTTCCTGCAAGCCGACGCAATTGGTGTGTTGCAAATTGATAGCTGCCGCATCGGCGGCGTGAACGAAATCCTCTCGGTCCTGCTGATGGCGGCGAAGTTCGGCATCCCCGTCTGCCCGCACGCCGGCGGCGTCGGCCTCTGCGAGTACGTCCAACACCTCGCGCTGTTCGACTTCATCGCTGTGAGCGGCTCGCTGGAAAATCGACTCTGCGAATACGCCGACCACCTCCACGAGCACTTCGTCGATCCGCTCGTCATGCAGCGCGGCCACTACATGCCACCAACTGCTCCCGGCTACAGCATCACGATGAAGCCGGCGTCGCTCGCCGAGTTCGCGTTCCCAAATGGTGACGCTTGGCGAGAGACCGCGCCCTGAGTGTTGTGAACAAATCGGCGAACGGAACCGAACGGAACCGAACGGAACCGAACGGAAAGGCACGGCAGGCTCATCGCAAACTAAGGCGTTGTCCAAAAATAACTCGTACACTTTTTTGAAATGCCGTAGCGTTTCACTCCATGCGAAACCGAAGCATGGAAGCGAAGGTGCGGCGGAAGTTTTTGGGGTTACGGCGGGCGTTGGATGAACGCGGACGTCGGGTATGGGCGGCGACTGAGGCACGAGCGATCGGGCGAGGCGGCGTGACGTTGGTGGCGCGAGCTACGCGGTTGTCGCGCAGCACGATTCATTCCGGGTTGCGGGAGTTTCGTGATCGCGAGGCAACTCCGAAGGGGCGTGTCCGTCGGCCAGGAGGTGGTCGGACGCCTTTGATGCAGACGCAACCGACGTTGTGCAACGCGCTCGACCGGTTGGTGGAGCCCACGTCGCGCGGTGATCCAGAAACGCCGCTGCGTTGGACCTGCAAAAGTGTCCGGCGTTTGGCGGACGAGTTGTGCGGTCAAGGATTTTGTGTGGGACGACAATCGGTCGCGACCTTGTTGCATCAACTGGGCTACAGCCTGCAAGCCAATCGCAAGACGCAGGAAGGCAAGCAGCACCCGGATCGCGACCGCCAGTTCCGTTATCTCGCGAGGAAAGTGCGGGACTTTCAGCGTCGCGGTCAGCCGGTGATTTCGGTCGACACCAAGAAGAAGGAATTGGTGGGAAACTTCACAAATGCCGGAAAAAATCTGGCGTCCTCGCCGACGTCCCACGCCCGTTCGCGTGCATGATTTCCCAGAACCCGAACTCGGCAAGGTCGTTCCGTATGGTGTGTATGACGTGACCGCCAACGTCGGCTGGGTCAGTGTGGGGACCGATCATGATACCGCCGAGTTCGCCGTCGAAACCATTCGTCGCTGGTGGCGGCGCATGGGACGGCGACGGTATCCGCAGGCCACCGAATTGTTGATCACGGCCGATGGCGGCGGCAGCAACGGCAGTCGCAACCGACTTTGGAAACTGGCGCTGCAACAGTTCGCCAACGAGACCGGTTTGAGCATCACGGTCTGCCACTTCCCACCCGGCACCAGCAAGTGGAACAAAATCGAACACCGCATGTTTAGCCAAATCAGCCTCAATTGGCGCGGCCAGCCGCTGACCAGTCACGAAGTGATCGTCGAGCTCATCGGCAGCACCACCAACGACCACGGTTTGGAAATCCGCGCAGAAATCAACCGTCGTCAATACACCGCGGGCATCAAAGTCTCGGACGCCGAATTGGAACAAGTCAATCTTCATCGCGCTCGCTTCCACGGCGATTGGAACTAGACGATCCACCCTCAGCCCAACTCCTCACGACGCGCCGCGTGAAAGTGTACGAGTTATTTTTGGACAACGCCTTA
>JAYVQJ010000172.1:0-2772 GCA_043777235.1 Planctomycetia bacterium | reverse complement strand
CGTTGCCGCCGATCAGCGAGTCGTTGCCACTGAAACCTTCGAGCGTGTCGTTACCGTCGCCTCCGGTGATCGTGTCGTTGCCGCTTTGTCCGCGCAGGCGATCGTTCCCCGCTCCACCATCTAACGAGTCATCGCCGTTGCCGCCGTACAACGTATCGACTCCGTCGCCACCAATGAGCGCGTCGTTGCCAGCCATGCCGTTGACGACGTCATTTCCTTCGCCGCCGTCGATCGTGTCATTGCCATCGCCACCGATCAGCGTGTCGTTCAAGCTGCTGCCAAGAATCGAATCGTTGCCACCGCCCGCCGATACTGACACACCCCTGAACGACGCATTCGAGAAGCTGCTGTCCACGCCGCTGAGGTTGATCTCGTTGATAAAGTTGCCGGAGCAGTTCACCTTCAGCGAAGTGACATTCGCCGCCTTTGTTGTCTGGGCGACGCCATCGAGCGTCACAAAGCCGTTGCTGTCGGACCCAATCGTGACCGAATCGGTGCCCGTCAATGTCACCGCGAATGCCGCCGCGTCGGTGACGTTGACGGCAGGGACGATGCGCGGTTCGAGAATCTCGGAAGACATCGCCAACGAGTGAATTCGGCGCTCAGACAAAGACGACCAACCACGAAGCCAATTCGAAATCCGCATGATGTCCCCTCGAAATTCTGTGAGTGTCACGACGCCGTCGCTGCGGCGATCGGTCTCGCCGGGGGGACGAGGCTAAGCAGATTCGACCCGTTGTCAACCGCCGTCAGCCGCCGTGCGAGATGACGCGAGCGAACGGTTTGCGAGGTTCGGGTCATTCCAAGGCTGTCGATTGTTCGGTTGGAAAAAACCTCCGAAAACAAAAAAGGGACAGGCGAAGTCGCCTGTCCCTCAGAAGGTGTCACTGATCGCGTCAGAAACTAGCTGACGAGTTTCTTCCAGCCAGTGTCCAGCGAGAACGTTTCTTGGATCTCACTGACCGCGCCGATCACCCGATCGCCTGGGTCTTCAGTGCCGCCGACTCCGCCGCTGCCACCCAACACCGTGTCGGCATTACCTTGGCCATTCACTGTGTCGATGCCAGCCTCGCCCGCAACGATGTCGTTTCCAGCACCGCCGAGCAGGCTGTCGTTGTCGTCGCCACCTAGCAATGTGTCGTTGCCGGCCCCGCCGCTGATCACGTCGTCGCCAGCATCGCCGAACAACTTGTCGTTGCCGTTTCCGCCGTTGATCGAATCGTCGCCGGCTCCACCACCGATGATGTCGTTGCCGTCTCCGCCGTTGACCAAGTCATCGCCGCCACCGGCGTTGATCAGGTCCGCTCCGGCGTCGCCGTTGAGCGTGTCGTTGCCAGGAGCGCCGCTGCCGTCGGAGTTGTCACCGAAGACCACGTCATCGCCCTTGCCCGCCGTGACGTAGTCATTGCCGTCGCCGCCGGAAATTGTGTCGTTGCCATCGCCGCCATCCAGGCGGTCATCGCCCGTAAATCCAATGATGTTGTCGTCGCCGAGTTGGCCTTTGATGTTGTCGTTCCCATCACCGCCATCGAGCGTATCGTTGCCAGCACCACCCAGCAGTGTGTCATTGCCGGAGTTGCCGGTGATGCTGTCGTTGCCGTCTTCGCCGTTGACGACGTCATTCCCCCCGCCGCCGGTGAGTATGTCGTTGCCGCGACCGCCGTAGATCACTTCTGCTGCCGAGTCCAGGTTCGAGCCAGTGACCGTGTCGTCACCGCCGCCCGCCTTGACCGTGATGTTGGCGAGAAGCACATAGTTGTTAGGATTCAGAGTACTCAGGTCGATGTTGTTGGGTGACGAACTGCTCGTCGCCTTGACCGTGAGTGACTGCACGAAATTCGCATTGATCGTGGTGTCGAGCGGCACTCCGTCGACAAGGAGTTGCACCAGCGTGATGCCATCCGCATTCGCGTCGCCATCGTCTTGGACGGTGACATTTTCACTGCCGGTGATCAAGACCGTCACGAACGACGTTCCCGAGACGGTGACCGTCGGGACGGTTCGGCGTTCCAATAGTTCAGCCGACGTGACATTCAAGGGACGGCCCGACCGGCGGACGCGACCACGCTGCATCAAACGAGACAAATTGGGGAACAACATGTTCATCCTCCGAGGGGAAGCAGGGGGCTAAGAATGCGACTTCCGCCCACGCTTTGCCAATCGTGTCGCGGGTCGGTGGTAGGAGCCTAGTCAGCAATCGACCTGTTGCAATCCGAAGTTTTTGGCAATTTTGGACATTGGCTCCGGCAAGTCGAAAGTGACAAACAGCCTCAATGTTTTCTCTCAGCAAACCTCAGAAACCGATCAGGTAAACCATGCGGATCGCAAATCTCGCAGCGGTCGTAAGTCGCATTCGGACCCGATCAATTCGGCAAAATCGGCCCAGCGTGTTGTTGATGTGATTTTTCGCGGACATCCCGCCCATTCAATTCATGCGGACTCGTTCTGCGTTCAACGGTTAATGCGGCAGCCGTTCCAGCAGCCTGACCAAGAGCCATCGCCATCGCCGTCACCCGCGTCGAACTCACGGCCTCATGAGTCGCGGAATGACAGCGACCAGCCACCAAGAGACTGCTGACTCGATTTGCCAAAACACTGCGATAAGGAATGTCATACGGCTCCGGTTGAAAGCCCTCGACCAATTGAGCGACTCCCGGCGTTGCCGAGTTCGGATGAATGTCGAGATAGGCGCACCGGGTAGCCCACCTTGCAGAAGGTGGGTGGCGTAGCCACTAATACGAAGTCCCAGAATTAGCCGCGCGGCGCTAGCCC
>JAYVQJ010000171.1:0-10823 GCA_043777235.1 Planctomycetia bacterium | reverse complement strand
GAACCGGACGCTAGCGCGTGCCGGCTCATCAAACTTGACACACGGTGTTCGAAGTCCGCGCATCAAGGGATCCAGCTCGATGGGCTTCATGCGGTGGGAACGAACCGTTTTGGCGTGGTGAGTCCAACGGCAAGAATGCGAGTCATGGAATGACTCGCCTACGTCGCTCAGTCATTCCATGACTGAAATTCGAGTTGGTTATTACCGTTCAACACCGCCGCCAGGCTTCGATGATGGCGCTGTTGTCGAGGTCGCCGAAGCCGAGCGATTCGGCGAGTTCCAGCAATCGTTGATGTTCGGTGCTCAGCGGCAGTGGTTGTCCGACTTTGGCTCCCGCTTCGCGGATCAGACGCACGTCTTTGAGATGTTGCGAGAGCCGAGCTTCCGGCGTGAAGTCGCGAGCAACCATCTTCGGTCCTTTGGTGTCCATGATTCGCGAGTAGGCCATGCTGTCGCGCAGAACGGCGAGCGCGGTCTCTGCGTCGAGGCCGACCGACTCGGCGAACGCGAGTCCCTCGGCCAAGGCCGCGCGGTTCAAGCCGAGCACCAGATTCGTCACCAACTTCATCCACGCTCCGCGACCGCTCGGACCAACGTGACGTACTTGCCACGCGAAGCTCTGGAACAATCGCTGACAAACATCGAAAGCATCCTCTTCGCCGCCGACCATCACCAAGACGTCGCCCCGGCGCACTTGAACGCTGCTGCCAGAGATCGTCGCGTCGAGGAATTGCACGCCGCGTTGGCTCAAGCTGTCGGCGAGTGACTTGGCGATGCATGGATCGCCGGTTCCCAAATCTGCGACGATGTGGCCGGAACGCAGATCGCCGTCGATTTCACGCAGCACTTCGCTCGTAATGGAATCGGTCGGCAGCGCGAGCCAAATGATGTCCGCCGCCTGCGCGACTTCACGCACTGTCGCCGTCCGCACGCCACCGAACTGACTCAGCTTCATCCGCGCATCGGCGAGTACATCAAATCCAATCACCGTGTGCCCGGCGGCGAGCAACCGCTCGGCCACCGCCGAGCCGATGAGGCCCAGGCCAATCAACCCGATGGTCGCGGGACGTTCGGGGTTGCCGGTGCGACCGCTCATGAGTGGCCTTGTTGAATGCGTGGTCTTTTGTAGGCGTGAATTCGCGGCCGGCAGAATAGCCGAGTCCATCACACTTGGCATGCGTCCCTCACCAGGCCTAGTGCCTTGTCACAGCCAAGAATTGGGGTTGCCGTTATCAGCCGCAGGGCGCTAGCCCCGGTTCGAACCGGACGCTAGCGCGTTCCGGCTGATCTGTTCAACCTGAAAATCAGGCGGTGACACAGCACTAGGCACAACGGCCTCAAAAACCAGTGGCACTACTCAGCAGCGAATGTTGGCTCAACCGTTCTTACGCCAACGATCTGCGAGGTGAATCGACTCACGCAACGGATGTTTGCGTCGCAGCGGCAATCGGTGCCGCTGGAGAACAACTCAATTTCAATTCGCACTGACGGCGAATTCTTTGGCAGGCGTTCGCGATGTGGCTCCGGCAAGCTGGACGAGCAGCTTTCGTCCGGCGGACGTGTATTTGACCAGCGAGATCTCGTTGCCGCGTTTGTTGTAGCTCACCTCATCCATGAAGTTGCGAATCAACAGCAGACCTCGGCCACCGATACGTTCCAAGTTCTCTTCCTTGGTGGGATCGAGGACTTTCTCATGGTTGAAGCCGGGGCCTTCGTCGCGAATTACAAACCGGACTCGCTCGGCACCCAAGGAAGCGAAGACGTGAACGCGACGATCGCAATAGGGCCAGATCAGTTTTCGCGCTTCACCCAATTCGTAGTAGAGATTCTCATCTTCCTGACGGAGTTCGGAGTCGAGTTCCAAGTTTCCGTGATTGATCGCGTTCGACAACGACTCGTGCAGCGCGACACCAATTCGGACCAGTTCCGTTTCGTCGCACAATCGCAGCGAGCCGATGTGGTCTTCGAGATATCTCACGAGCGGTGCGATCAGCGAGCCATCGTTTTCGAGTTCGAATCGCAGGTCCATGCTCCGCAGACAGCCGAAAACTCGGCGGCGATTGCGATGGGTGGCAGCCAGATCGGAGACCGTGCTGACGGTCGAATACAGCAACTCGGGCAGCTTCGTTTTGGGAATGTAGCTCGCGGCCCCAGCTCGAAGTGACTCGACGGCGGATTCGGCATCACCCAAATCCGACATGACCACGACGGGGACAATGGATTTCTTGTCATGCAGCGCGGCCAACAAATCCAAGCCACCGGGTTGAGGCATGCAGACATCCATCAGCACGAGGTCGGGCGATGCGGACTCGATGATCCGAAAGCCATCCTCGCGATTGGCCGCCTCCAGGATTTCGCAGACCGGCCAATGCTTTTCGAACAATCCGCGAAGCAGCTTGCGCTCGACTTCAGAGTCGTCGATGATCAAAAACTTTTTGACGTGCGGGGCCTCGGCCATGATCGGGTTGCTCAGAGTTGTGTGGCGGGCATTCACAAAATGTGCCCGCATGACGTTAGGTCACGAACCGCAGTGATCCGTACCGCGCGGCACGCTCCGAGCAGAATTCGTCTTTCGTCCGCAAATGCCTCGTCACAACCGTTATGCGTGACAAGGTCGCAACGGAACATGCGTATTGAGCCGTCACATGTGCCCTCAAATTGCCCCGTCAGAGCCGAGCGATTTCAGCGGCCGGACGTGCGTCGCAGAGCTTTGAAATCTCGCGTCTGCTGAGTGATGGCGATCTCGGCCGGCAGCCGTTCCATGGAACTGGCACCGTAAAAACCGTCGCACGCGGGAACGCGATCCAAGACGTATTGAGCATCGCTGGGCATCGCGATCGGGCCACCATGACAGAGCACGAACACATCACCGCGCACTGTTTTGGCGGCATCGGCGATCGCAGCCACCGCTCGGACACTGTCATCGAGCGACTTCGCCGTGCGTGCTCCGATGCTGCCGTTCGTGGTCAGACCCATGTGAGCAACCACGATATCCGCACCGGCCTTCGTCATCGCAGCGGACTCGGCTGGTGTGAACGCATACGGCGTCGTCAGCAGATCCAGATCGTGAGCCGCGTTGACAAGATCGACTTCCAATTCGTAACCCATGCCGGTTTCTTCGAGTCCCTGCCGGAATGTGCCGTCAATCAGGCCAACCGTCGGAAAGTTTTGAATTCCCGCGAAGCCCAACGATTGCAACTCGCGCAGAAAGCAATCGCGGATCATGAACGGATCGGTCCCACAGACTCCCGCCAAGACGGGCGTGTGAGTCACCGCCGTGAGTACCTCGAATGCCATCTCTTTGACGATCTGATTGGCATTCCCATACGGCATCATTCCAGACAACGACCCGCGTCCCGCCATGCGAAAGCGACCTGAGTTGTAGATCACGATCAAGTCGATCCCACCGGCCTCTTCGCACTTCGCACTGATGCCCGTGCCCGCTCCTCCGCCGACGATCGGCTGGCCGGCCGCAACTTGCTGACGAAAACGAGACAGGATCGAACGGCGAGATTCCGGCATGTGGTGTCCACTCTACAAAGTTGTCAGCGAATGAAATTCTTCAACGAGCGCCGCCGCAAACTCCGGATCGTTGATGTGCAGTGGCAAGCGTTTGATTCGGCGTTGCTCTGTCTTCTGAATCGTCCATTCCAGTTCGTCGAACAGCGCGGCGTCGGCAACGGGATCGTGAAACGGTTGGCCGACAGCGTCAATCGCAGAGATACCAAGATCGGGAATCAGCAGTGTCAGCGGCGCGATCGAACGGTTCAACTTGTTGGCGATCCAGCGAGCGATCTGACGATTCTCGTCCGGCGTTGTCCGCATCAGCGTGACCTGAGCGTTGTGGACGTGCAGCTTCCTCTCGGTGAACTTTGGCGGCACGGTTTCCTTCGCTCCAAAGTTGACCATGTCGAGCGCACCGACACTGAGCACATACGGGATGCGTGCTTCGAGGATTGCCTCGAACCGATGCGACCCGCAGGTGAGGACACCCCCGACGACTTCGTCAGTAACAGCGGTTGTCGTGACGTCGATGACCCCTTGAATTAGCCCGCTGCGGACGAGGTTTTCCATCGCGCGGTCGCCTGATCCCGTCGCATGAAACACGAGGCAGTCGTAACCACGAGTCTCCAGCGACTTCCGCACGGCATCGACGCACGGCGTCGTCACACCGAACATCGTCATGCCGACTGTTGGTTTCTCAGCGATGCTCGGCAGTGAGTGCTGCACCATGCCGGCAATCGCGTGCGCCGCATTCGCCAGCACACGGCGCGAGACCGAGTTGATCCCGGCGAGATCGACCACGGAATACATCATCGTTAGGTCCGAGCAATCGACATACGGCCCGACGTTTCCACTGGCCATCGTGCTGACCATCAGCTTCGGCACACCGACAGGCAACGCTCGCATCGCCGAAGTGATGAGCGCGGTTCCGCCGCCGCCACCAATGCCAATGACCCCCGCAAGTTTGCCTGCCGCATACTCAGCCTTGAGAAACTCAACGAGCGCCGCTGACATGGCCGTGACCGCAGCGCCGCGATCCGTCAGGCCGAGCACATTTTCGCCACCGCGACTCGCCGCGACTGCGTCTCTCGAAATATCCGGTGCGACAGTCGGCGGGTCTTTCGTTCCGACATCGACGATCACGCACTCAACACCTGCTGCCCGAATCCGCTCAGCGACGAACGCGATCTCGCCACCTTTGGTGTCCATCGTGGCGACGGCGTAAACGCGCGGCATTTTGGTTCCACCTAAGTAGACCCGCAGAGAAAAGTAGGCAGTTTCAAAACTGGCCGCGGAGAATGTAGACCAGTCACTCCGTGACTGGAATCTTCGAGTCACGGAGTGACTCGCCTACTTTTCATTGCGGGTCTACTTAGAACTCACGTCAGTCCGCGGATCGGTTCGGCATGGTAGATGTGATGCGGCCGGTCGAGGTCGTCGTGCCAGGCGGCGGTGTCGGGGATGCCGAGCGCGGAGTAAATCGTCGCGGCCATGTTCTCTGGCTTTTGTGGATCGTTGACCGGGTAGCCGCCGATCTTGTCGGAGGAGCCGATGACTCGGCCACCTTGAATGCCGCCGCCGGCGAAGAAGACGGTTTGCACCGCTCCCCAATGGTCTCGGCCGGGGAGCTTGTAGTGCTGCGGCAGGTGCGTGATTTTCGGAGTGCGGCCGAACTCGCCCGCCATCACGATCAGTGTGCTGTCGAGCAACCCGCTCTGCGATAGATCGTCCAGCAGAGCAGACAGCGCTTTGTCGGTCGGCGGGAAGAGTTGATCTTTGAGATGCGGGAACGCTTCACCGTGTGTGTCCCACGTTTCGTTGTTGCCGAGGTTCACTTGGATGAGATTGACGCCAACCTCAACCAATCGCTTGGCCATCAGCAACGACCAGCCGAACGAGTTGCGGCCATAACGGTCTTGCTCGACAGCGGGAGCTTTCGTGACGTCGAAGGCTTGCCGCACTTTCGCATCGGTCAGCAGCGACAACACGGTTTGACGATCTCGATCAAAGGCGACGGTCGAGCCGGCGCGATCGAGTTCAAGTCGTTGATCGTCGATGAGTTTCACCAAATCGACGCGACGTCCCAAGCGGCCGAAGCTGACTCCTTCGGGGAGCGACAGATTCGGAGCTTCAAACGTCGTGCGACGCGGCATGTTGGGCCGGTCTTGATGATCGAATTCGTATTCCGGGTAGGCTCCGTAACCGAGCGAGTTGAACGGCGACAGTTCGATGAACCACGGATCGCGGCGCGAGCCCATGATCCCGGCGAACTGACCGGGGATGACTCGCCGCGAGTAATGCACCAGACGATCCGGCAACACAACGGCCGGCGGAAGGTTGTTGCGAGTTCGCGTGACCGCTCCGGCAACGGACGCGATCGACGGCCAATCGAGCGGTCCCGGTTGATTCGGACTGAAGCCCGCCGGTGCGTCGGTTCGTCCCGTCAACATGATGTGATGGCCAAACGAGTGATCGTTCGACGGATGCGTCAGTGAGCGACACAACGACCACAGATGACTTCGTTCCGCGAGCTGCGGCAGATGTTCGCAAATCTGAAGTCCGGGCGAGCGAGTCGCAATCGGTCGAAACTCACCACGGATGTTGTCCGGCGCGTCGGGCTTCAAATCGAAGCTGTCCTGTTGAGCTAAACCTCCGGATAAAAAGATGTAGATCACAGACTTGGCGGTCGCGATTCGTTCGTGCCCCGGTGCAGCAGCGGCTTGCAGCGCGGTCAGGTGGTTCGTGCCGAGTCCCAGCAGTCCGATTGATCCGGCCTGCAATGCCGTGCGGCGAGTCTGCGAGGGGTGTCCCCAAGATGGCTTCGTGGACATGGTCGTCCTCCCGAGTTCCGATTTCGTTCGAGAATCGCATCCGAATAAGTGGATAGCTCACCGATTCTGAGGACTTTCGGCAAGGACAAAGCTCGATCTTTGCCTTGGCCAATAAAAAAGGCGGGAATGAATCCCGCCTGTCTGTGCGAATCGTCCGAACGGTTCAAGCTTGAGCTGGAGCCGGAGCCGGTTCGACGACGTTGATGCGGCGACCTTCTTGATCGAAGAAGACCGTGCCGTCTTTCAGTGCGAAGATCGTGTAGTCGCGACCGAGGCCGACGTTCTTGCCGGGACGCCACTTGGTGCCGCACTGACGGATCAGAATGTTTCCGGCGATGACGGCTTGGCCGCCAAACTTCTTGACGCCCAGCCGTTGCGAATTCGAATCGCGACCGTTGCGGCTGGAGCCTTGTCCCTTCTTATGAGCCATGTTGCCTGACCTTCAAATTTGACTGCCGAAAAACTGACGGAATCGGGCGTCCGTCAAAGGGGGGGGAGTGTACTGGTGCCATCGGGGGCCGGCAACTACCACGGCGTTTCCATCAAATTGACGATCTGCCGAGCCATCTGGTTGATCGACTGCTGCATCGCGGTCGCCAGCGATTGGCCGACTTCCGGGGCGAAATCGGCCTGTGTTCGGAGCGACAGCAGATCCGGAGTGATCGGAACGCTTTGCTCCGCGAGGACGCGGCCAGAACGGAGGTCTTCCCAAACGACCTCGACGACAAGGTTCAGTTGCAGTTCACGCGGGTCGTCGTAACGAGTCTCGCCGAGCACGTTTTTTCGCAGATCGACGACTCGGCCAGTGAGCCGCGTGTCGGCGTCACATTTCACGACTCGGAACGGCGTGCGAAGTTGGATTTGTTTTTGGACCGCCTCGGTCAGTTGGACTTCGATACCGCGCCGAAACGAACTGGTTTCGAACATCGGCACTTCGACCGATCGCACTTGCCGATCGAATCCGCCGCCGACCATGTAACCGCAACCACTCAGCGCGCTCAGAGAGGCGGTGACGCAGGACGACAGAAAAACTCGTCGAGCAAGTGTGCGGTTCATCGCGGCATCCCCAACATTTCGGGATCATTGCGACCGGGCGATCGTGCATTCACGCTGGGCAAGTCCTCGTTGAGTCGAGCACTCGCGCTGGTGTTACCGTCGTCCTCTTCATCGGTGGCAGGCGGTTTTCGCAGTCGAGGCAAGCTGTCGAGGACTCGTGTGCCAATCGAGGGTTTCTCGGCGACCGGAGCACGCAACCTGGCAAGCAACTCACGAGCTTGCGGGGCATAGCTGCTCTTCGGATACGTTTGCAGCAACTCCTCGGCATAGATGATCTGAGCCTTGGGTTTCCGCTTGCGGCCATACAATTCGACTTGATCCCAGATTCGTTGAGCACGAGCTTCTTCGATCTTGTTGAGCTCGTCCTTGAGCCGTTCCTTTTCGGGAAGGCTCGGGAAGAGTCGCAACGTGCTCTCTTTGAGTTGTCGCGCGTCTTCGAGTTGCTTCTGGTCGTAGCTGGCACCTTGATAGCTCATCAGTTTGACATGCGATCCGAGTACGAACGACGTCTGTAAATGCGGGCTGTTCGGGTACTCCTCACGGAGCATCGAAAAATATCGATCGGCTTCCGAAAAATTGCCGACGCGGACGTAATGGCTGGCGGTCATCATGATCGCGTCGTCGGCCAGTGGGCCGCGCGGGTCGTACATCCAGATCGACTTGAGCGCGTCGAGCGCGTTGCCCGGTGTGTCGAAGGTTGGCCGGCGTTTGTCGATGAGATTTGGGATCAGCACCATCGAATGCGGAGGCTTTTGTTTCTTGGGAATCGGCGTGGCACGCGGGTTTTCCAAGTTCACCGGTGTGATGTCGTCCGTTGTCGCGAACTCCGGAAAGCCTAGCCACGCTTTGGCAATGACGAATTGTCGCTTCGTCGCCGTGTTGAGATGACGAGTCGACGGATACTCCTTCAGCAGTACCTCGTAATAATCCTTCGCATCATTGAATCGTTCTTGCTTGAAGTAGCTTTCCGCGAGCAGGAACATCGAGTCCTCGCGGACGCGATTGTGGTCCTCGCGATAGTCCAAATCGACGTTCCAGAAACGAGCCTTCTGCCAGAACGATTGCTTCTTCTTGGTCAGCGGCTTCAGCAATTTGGCCGCTTCCGCGTAATGCTGCTCTTTGTAGAGCTGCTCGGCTTCGTCATAGATCTGGCTCTGTCGACGTTGCTCCACCTCGTTGTTGACCACCGTTTTCGTCGGCCGAGATGGGCTGAAACGGTCGTACCAGTGTTCTTGGGCCGCGACGTCACTCCGTTCGATTTTCGGAACGGAACTGCGGTCGTGATGTGTGCGGTTGCTCTGAACTTCGTCTTCCGATTTTTTGTTGCCGCCGAAACCGAATAAGCGTCGCGGTTCCTTTGGCGGGGACGGAGTCTTTGCCTCGCCTTCGGGATCGACGACGGTCACATCCTCGTTGGCTTCTTGTTGGTCTTCGAACGAGGGAGGTTGTTCTCGCCCCTTCGACAAGCTGAGACTGCGCCCCCAACCCCACTGAGTCAGCGAGATCGGCGAATTGCTCGACGCGCAGCCAGTGACCATCACGCAAAGCGCGAGCGTCAGGCACGCAGCCGATCGAACAGCGGCAGTCGGGCGGTGTGACATGTGATTTTAGTTTCAAAGTAGCCGAGTCACTCCGTGACTCGAATGTTCCGGTCACGGAGTGACTGGTCTACTTCAGAACGGCAGGTAGCCGAGCATCTTGGGCCGGCGGTCGAGTGGCTGGCAGATGGCGGCCGTGAGGAGATGACGAAGTTCGCGAAGTGATTTGGCAGGGACAGGATCAGTCGGAATCGGAGGAGCATGTTCGCCAGAGAGTTGCTCAAACAGAGCCAGCGTCGCACCGTGAATCGGATGCGACGCGAACTCCGGTTCGCGGCAGTTCGGGCAGAGCAATCCTCCTTGAGACACCCAGAAAACGGAGTTCGTGTATTCGGCCACACTCCGACCACACGCGAGACACGCTCGAAAGTCCGGCAGTTGGCCGATCTCTCGCAGCGTCATGACTTCAAAGCGGAGGACCGGCCAACGGAAATCGGATTCCGTCGTCAGTCGCCGCAGTGTCGTCACTGCCTCGTCGTACAGAACGGGATGCGGGTCGTATTCTTCGGTCAGACCAGCCAACAACTCGGCGACGTAATAGCCAGCGTACAAGCAATTCAAGTTGCCCGCCGGCGGACGGAACCGAGCCATCAACTGGCATTCGGTCAGAATGTCCAGTCCTCCTGATGACTTGCGCAGGAACACTAGGCCAGATTCCGCGAGCAGATCAAGAGCGGTTTCAAACGGCCCCTTAAGCCGTTTCGCTCCTTTCGCAATGCACGAAATCTTCCCGAAGTCTCGCGTAAAGAACGTGACCACGCGGCTGGACTCGCTGAAGTCCGCCAAGCGAATGACGATGCCGGTGGATTTCTCAGCAGACATGCGACTCCAGTACGTCCACGATGCACCACGATCCTGCAACGGTCCTTGGCCTGTTGAAGGTCACAACGTGGTGGCTGCGTCCTGTCAACGAGTTTTGGAAATGGCGGTCAGTCAAGCGGGCACCGATCGAAGGTTGGTCCAGCGAAGTATAGCCGCGTGCCGTGTGGACGCTCCATGAGGCCGCGCGGGCAAACTCGATGCCGGTTCGCCCCAGCAGCAAGTCTCCCTCCAAGTCACCGATCCGACGGCGTTGCTCGATCGTCGGTGGTCGATCCTGGGTTGGTTTCCCTTCGGCATTGTTCCGCCGCTGTGATGAGTTTTATGCTGTCAGCATGTTGTCCGATGTCTCGACGCTGCTCAGTGCCATCCAACGCGGCGAAGCTGTCGCTGCGGAGCAGTTGTTGCCGCTGGTCTATGACGAGTTACGGGAGTTGGCTCGCGCTAAGCTGGCTCAAGAGACGGCAGGGCAAACATTGCAGGCAACCGCGCTGGTGCATGAGGCTTATCTCCGGTTGGTCGATGCGCCCGTGGCTCAGAAGTGGAGCCGTAAATACTTTTTCGCGGCGGCGGCTGAAGCGATGCGGCGGATTTTGATCGAGAACGCTCGGCGCAAACACGCGCTCAAACGAGGCGGCGATTGGGACCGGGTCGAGGCCTCGTTGAACGATCTGCCGGAAGTTGGTTCGGAGGTCGATCTGTTGGAGTTGGACGAAGCGTTGACTCGCTTGGCCGAGCAAGACGTTCAGGCAGCCGAGTTGGTCAAGCTGCGGTACTTCACCGGGCTGTCGTTGCCCGAAGCAGCGGAGATGATAGGGCTCTCCGAAAGCTCGGCTCGGCGCTTGTGGCTGTATGCTCGTTCGTTTCTATTAGAAGAACTGTCGCCAGGACAGTAAGTCGTAACCCGAAGCGTCAGTTTTGAAGTTGCGCATTTCGGGGTGAGATCTGCAGAAAGTCCGGCCATTGAAGCCTGAAGCGCAAGCGAAGCTCTTGACGAAGAAATCGTCTTCGCTTG
>JAYVQJ010000170.1:0-2776 GCA_043777235.1 Planctomycetia bacterium | reverse complement strand
TCGCACAGGCGATGTCCGGATCGACGGGAGTTTTGCTCGGCCCGCCTGAAACTCGGTTTCAGGCGGGCGGTCGAAGCTGCGGCATTCTTTTGTGGGGCAGGTCTTGAACCTGCCCCATTTCTTTTGGTACGTGACTGCGGCTCGCAGTGATACCGATCGCAGAAAATCACTGCGCTGTGTGAAGCGTTCGGCTCGTCACGCGGAGCGGTGACGGCTACGTAGCCGTCACCGCTCCGCGTGACGAGCCGAGCGATATCGAACGCAATGATTTTCTGCAAACCGTATGACTACGTCGTCAGCGTCTTCGCAACGACGTCGTCCAAAATCGCGTCGGTTGTGATCCCTTCGGCTTGGCCCTCGAAGTTGAGGATCAGGCGGTGCCGAAGCACCGCGAGGATGACGGTTCGCAGGTCTTCGCGAGCGACGTGAAAGCGGTGGTCGATGATCGCCAGGATTTTTGAGGCCAGGATGATGGCTTGCGCGCCGCGCGGGCTGCTGCCGTAGCGGACGAAGCGGTTGGCCATTTCGGTCGCGTGCGCGTCTCCCGGATGCGTGGCCAGCACGAGCCGCACGGCGTCGCGGCGAATGTCGTCGGCGATTGGGATTTGCCGCGCGAGATGTTGCATCTCGCAGATGCGGGCCGCGTCGAGCACCGGCGTCGCGTGCGGCATGTCGATGCTGGTGGTCCGGTCGAGGATCGATTCGAGTTCCGCCAGCGCGGGAAACTTCACCAGCAGCTTGCAGAAGAACCGATCGAGCTGCGCTTCCGGGAGCGGATACGTCCCTTCCATTTCCAACGGGTTCTGCGTGGCGAGCACGAAGAACGGCTCCGGCAGTTTGAAGGTCTGCCCGGCGACGGTGACAGTGTGCTCTTGCATGGCTTCGAGCAATGCCGATTGCGTCTTCGGTGTCGCGCGATTGATTTCGTCGGCCAGCACAATGTTGGCGAAGATCGGGCCTTTCTGAAACTCGAAGCGTTTGCGCCCGGACTCGTCTTCGACGGCGATGTTCGTGCCGATCACGTCGGCGGGCATCAGGTCGGGCGTGAATTGGATTCGCGAAAATTTGAGGTTCAGAGCGTCGGAGAGTGTGCGAACCAGCAGCGTCTTGCCGAGACCGGGGACTCCTTCCAGCAGCACATGCCCACCGGCCAGCAATGAGAGCAGCGTGCCGCGCACGATTTCGTTCTGACCGACGATGACTTTACCGATCTCGCGGCGGAGCTTGTCGAAGTCGTCGCGAAAGCGGTCGAGTTGTGCGGACAAATCGGCGGTGGAACTCATGCGGGCAGGCTCCGGTGGAATTGGGGCCGCAGTCTCTTGGCCGATCTGCGTTTGTGCAACGGTGTGCTGCCTGGGTCGCGGCCGGCAACTTTTCGGGCACGGGCAGTCTCACGCAGAGGCGCAAAGCTCGCGGAGTTGAGGTGCCTCGCAGAGTGTCATTGCGAGCTCTGCGTCTCTGCGTGAAATCCTGTCTTCTTCTCGCGAGAGCGCGGCGGAACTCTCGAATTTCTGCAAAATCGTCAAACAAATACCGAGTTGGGACGGATCAAGAACGGAGTACTCGGAACGAGTGCCAATAGGGGCAGGGCATGAGCGGTGGAGCTTGGAGCGATCGATTTCGGCAGCGGTTGAACGGACACGATCCGTCTCAGCCGCAGAATGTGTCGGCGGTCGTTGAGGCGATTCTGGCGAGTGCTCGCGAGGCCGGAGCCAGCGACGTGCATCTCGTGCCGCAAGAATCGGGGCTGTCGATGCAACTCCGCATCGACGGCGTGTTGCAGCCAGTCACCGAGTTGCCGAAGGAAACCTCGACGAATGTCATCGCTCGGCTAAAGGTGCTGTCCGAATTGCTGACGTATCGAACGGACGTGCCTCAAGAAGGGCGTGTGCGAGCGAATGCGGTGGCTGGAACGAACGGAAACGGCAAGGTGGCTGTCGCGGAATCGCAGTCGACACAAACAGTCGAGATGCGGGTCAGCACGTTTCCAACGTTGTTCGGAGAGAAGGCGGTCGTGCGGTTGTTCGTCGGATCGGGTGGGTTTCGGTTTCTCGGTGAGCTTGGTTTGCCGGAAGACATCGAAACCGCATTGAAGCGATTGCTCGATCGACGGAACGGTTTGCTGCTCATCACGGGGCCGGCGGGAAGTGGGAAGACGACGACGGCGTATGCGGCGCTGCGAGAGATCGTGCGGGCGAGTGGTTCGACGCGAAGCATCTCGTCGCTGGAAGACCCGATCGAGGCGGTGGTGCCGGGAGTGGCTCAGTCGCAGATCAACGGAGTCGCGGGGTTCGATTACGCGGCCGGTTTGAAATCGTTGATGCGGCAAGACCCGGAAGTGATTTTCGTCGGCGAGATTCGAGACCGAAACACCGCCGAGACCGCGTTTCAAGCATCGCTCACCGGGCAACTCGTGCTGACGACGTTTCACTCGGCGAGCGCGGCGGGTGCGATCAGCCGGTTGAGTGACATGGGGATCGAGCCATATTTGCTGCGCAGCGGTGTCATCGGGATTGTGGCTCAGCGATTGTTGCGGCGGTTGTGTTCGTGTGCGGTTCCGGATGAAAGCGGAGAGCCAGGAGGTTATCTCGGTCTCGATGTTCGGTCGGCGAAACGGGCCGTCGGGTGCGAGCAGTGCGGAGGGACTGGATATCGCGGGCGAATGATCGTCTCAGAATTATTGCAGCCCGATTTAAGCGGCATGGGCCGAGCAATCCTGTCGCGTGGCGACGCGACCGAGATCGAAACGCTCGCCGTGCAAGCGGGAATGAAAACG
>JAYVQJ010000169.1:0-2778 GCA_043777235.1 Planctomycetia bacterium | reverse complement strand
AACAAGCTCGAATCAGCCATCTCAAACGTCGCCGTCAAGAACTCGATTCCGTAGGCATCCAACTCTCGCTGATCCCTCATTGCCGACCTGGATGAGAGCGAAAAGTGCGCTGTCGTGTTAATTCCCTCGGCGTCGTCGCGTCGAATCGCATCTCGCGAACACCCATTGACCGATTTTTCGGGGCTGGCCGATCACCCGCCGCTTCATATCGGGTGCCGTCATTGTGAACTGCCGGTTTCAGATTCCAGCCGTTGCCGTGCGACATCGGCCCACGGGCCGCGTTGGTCGTGGGTGAGGTAGGCTTGCCAATGCGGGATCGCTTCGGCAGCGCGATTTAGTTGCGACAACAGTTCGGCTTTATGGAAGTGGGCGTCGGGGTAGTCGGCGTGCGATTGCAGCGCGATGTCGAAGGCATCAAGGGCGGATTGCGTTTGACCTAGCTCGGCGGCGACGCAGCCGAGTTGCGTCCAGGCTTCGAGGTAGTTGGGGTCCAACTCAACAGCGATGTGAAATCGTTCGAATGCGCCGGCGAGATTGCCGCTGCGATACAGCGCTTCGGCGAGATGGAAGTGGGCTTCGGGGTTCGTCGGCTCGGACATCAGCGCGCAGCGGTAGGCTTCGACGGCGTCGGTCGTGCGGTTGGTTTCGAGCAGGTGGCCGCCTTGTTCGAGCCAGTCGGCGGCGGGGAGATGGGGTGAAGGGGTGGTGGGGTGGTGGGGTGACGAAACTTTTTCTCTCCCTATCTCCCCATCACCCCATCTCCCAATCAACGTCGGCTCCACATCTTCGCTCTCAAAATCCAGCAGCCGCTGTCGCGACACCGGTTCGAGCAGTCCGACTTCGTCGCGGAGGATGACGCGATGATCGCGGGCCAGCAAAGTCAGTTGGGCCAGCGAGCGTTCGGTTCCGGGGAGCATCGACTGCAAGCGGCTGAGGCTCCCTTCGAGTTCGTGTTGTGAGACTCCGGCTTGCAGCAGTTCGGACAGGCGGCGCACGCAGGAGACTTCTTGAAAGTCAAAGTACGGCAGCCGGAAAACTTTCTTGATCGGCTGGATCAGGCCAATACGTTCCCAATGCCGGATCAGTCCGACGGAGACTTTCAGTGACTGGCTGAGCATCGCCGGAGTTTGCAGTCGATGCACATCGCGACGTCGCTCTTCGAGACCCAACAAGTGCAGCCACTCGGATTCTTGCAGGACTTTGATATCGACCCCTTGTTGCCGCCATTCAGTGACTTCACGAAGTTTGACGGACGGCTCGCCATTTTTTTCCAACGGCCAACCTTCCTCGCCGACGACCAGCATCGTCGTCTGTTTGCTGACGCCGTGCGTGGTTGAGCCTCCCTGTTGCTCGGCCAAGTCCATTGCTTGCCGATGTGTCATCGAGGCGAGTGTGCCAGTGAAGCTAAGCCGCTCGCCCTTCAAGACGGGCGAGCTTTCCAGCAGCGAATCGGAGTTGGCAGACGTTGTTTCCACGGCAGTGGTGATTGCTCAAGAGGAGGAAGCGGGATGTGCTAACAGATTATCGGCGTGAGACGTTCGCTGGGTAGCGACCCCGTGTGGGCCGACACGGCTGGCTAATTTGTCGCGTTAGGCAAACTGTAGCCCGACCCCTTGTGGGTCGGAGGACTCAATGATTCTGCGGAATTGCCACGAAGTCGAAATCCTCTGACCCACAAGGGGTCGGACTACAGACTTCGCAGATTCACAGATTAGCCAGCCCTGTGTGGGCCAACGCGGCTCGCGTCGGGTTATCGAGTCCGCGTTTTACGGTCGCGGTGTCAGCAGCGGACGCAATCGGTCGATCTCGTTTTCCAGGACAGCAAACAATGCCGTTGCCTCGGCGAATTGGCTGTTTTCGGCGAGGTCCTCCAACGATTGAGCGGTCGTTGTCGCAGCGGCTCCGAACTGTCGCAGCGAGCCTTTCAGCGTGTGAGCCAATCGCTTGGCCAGCGGCTGATCCTGAGCGGCGATCGCTTGCCGGAGATCCGTCAGCCATTGCGGCAGCGATTCGAGAAAGATCACGATCAGTTCGTTCAAAAGTTCTCGATCGCCCGCCGCGCTACGCAGCGCGGCGTCCCAGTCGATGAGTTGCTTTGAGAGAGCGGAGGACGTCAGTCCTCCGAGTTCGTAGGCGACAATGATCTCGACGTTTTTCGGTCGTTCACTCGGAGGGTTGACACTCTCGGCTCGTTTGGAGGGCTGTGCTCCGAATGATTCGAGCGTGCGGTAGAGCTCTTCGGCGAGGATCGGTTTCGAGAGATACGCATCCATTCCGGCGGCGAGGCACTCTTCGCGATCCCCTTTCATGGCGTGAGCGGTCATGGCGATGATCGGGATGTGCCGCGACGTGCCGTTCTCGCGGCGACGGATTTCGGTGGTCGCTTCGAGACCACCCATGCGCGGCATTTGGAGGTCCATCAGGACGGCATCGAACTCTGTCGTGGCCAACGCTTCGAGCGCCTCGATGCCGTTACCCGTCAACGTTGCTTGATGACCGCGCTTCTCCAACAAGCGGACGGCGAGTCGTTGATTGACAACGTTGTCCTCGACGAGCAGCACACGCATTGGCGATTCGGCGGGAGTGATGATCGGCACGACAGACGTTGCGTCCACGGTTGCAGTGCTGGGCTTCGAGACGTTGGCTCGATCGAGCACTTGCACGATCTTGTCAAACAGATCGGACTGCGTGATCGGCTTGATGAGATACGCGGCGATGCCGAGTTCGCGGCAGCGTGCGACGTCACCAAGTTGTCCGCCGGAGGTCAGCATCATCATC
>JAYVQJ010000168.1:0-2780 GCA_043777235.1 Planctomycetia bacterium | reverse complement strand
GCCGTCCCCACGGGCCGTAGACGGTGAAGAACCGCAGGCCGGTCGTCGGCAGTGCGAATAGGTGGCTGTAGGTGTGAGCCATCAATTCATTCGCCTTCTTCGTCGCGGCGTAAAGGCTGATCGGGTGATCGACGTTGTGATGCACCGAGAATGGGTTGTTCGTGTTCGCTCCGTAAACGCTGCTCGACGAGGCATACGTCAGATGCTTCACGCCGTTGTGCCTACAGGCTTCCAGAATGTTGACGAACCCGACGATGTTCGCCTCGACGTAAGCGTGCGGATTCTCCAGCGAGTACCTGACCCCGGCCTGAGCCGCCAGGTTGATGACCACATCGAACTTCTCATCGCGGCACAGTTGCATGAGCCGCTCGCGATCGGTGAGGTCCGCCTGATGAAACGAAAAATTCGGTTGCCCCACAAGCTGCTTCAGCCGAGCGTGCTTGTACTCGACCGGATAGTACGGGACGAGGTTGTCATACCCGACGACTGTGTCACCGCGAGCCAGCAGCCGCTTGCTCGTATGAAACCCAATAAAACCGGCCGCGCCGGTGACGAGATATTTTCGATGAGCCATTGACTCCTCCTGATCTGGCTACGTCTCGTTAAGACGTTAGTCCTCGTGGTTTTCGTCCTGAAACCTATCTAAGTCACGAAGTAGAGCGTCCGCACCATCAACGACACGCTGCAACAAATCTTGCAGGCAACGACGCCCTTCGATTCGAAGAATTAAGTCTCCGGGTTCATATCCTTCTACCTTGCCGGACACATGTAGCGCACGAGAGTCGTGAAACAAATAGCTCTTCTCCGATACATGGTTATTTTGCCAATCCCGAAATACTCGTTCCGTCTCCAATGGGTAAAGCGTGATGCCTAGCGCGCACTCCAGGCCGAAGAAAACAAATCTAAGTCGGCGGTCGATCGGCACGAATACTTCCGCAACTTTAGTCACGATGATGTTCCAATGCGGCCAACAACTGGCGGTAATACTCCACCGTCTTTACCAGCCCGACTGACAGCGGCACGCGGGTTCCCAGCCGAGCCAAGTGCGGGTGATGTCGGGGCAGCGTTGTTTTGGGTTGTCTTTGGGAAGCGGTTCGAATTCATTCGCTAAACGCCCACCGCAACGAGACTGGCTTTCGTTTTCGGTTCAGGAATTGGCTGCCCATCGTCACGCAGCGTTTCGATGTAAAGCTCGATGGCTTCCTTCATCAATTCCTCGGTCTCTTCAAACGTGTCGCCGCAGGCGATGCAGCCGGGGAGGTCGGGGACGTAGGCGGAATAATTTTCGCCCGCCCATTCGTAGATCACCGCGTACTCTTTCATGATTCGCTCCGATTATGCGGCGGGCCACTCTGCGAGTTCTTCGCGGTCGATCTCGATGTGGTCGATCTCAAGTCCGGCAGCACCGATATTGGCGATCGCTGAGCGGATTGCTTTCTCCAAGGAGTCGCTTTCTCGGTCGAAGTGGATGTACGCCGAACCGTCGCGGCTGCACAACGTCCCGTCCGAGCAGCCGGCTTCGTACAGCGCGTCGGATTGGGCGTCATTGAACTCGTCCAAGTCTTTGATCGTGATCGTGAATTGCCAAAGCATGGCTGGCTCCCTGAAAAAAATATCAGCGGCTATTTGTGCGGGCAGGAACTCACTTCACGCCGGATTGCTCGTGCATGATTGCCTGGATTCTGGGGCGTTGAAAAGACTCGAACCTGGCAGCCGGTTCGATCGGCTTGAGTGCAACGGAGTGTACCGTAAACGTGACCCGATCCTTTGATAAATCGCCAGCCCAACGAGAGTGCGAATTCAATCGCATCGCTGACTTCTTTGTTCGGATGGTGTTTGGCCATTGAGCCCGTTTTCTTTTTCAGTGAACAAGGCCTGAAGGCGGGACTGCGGCAGACGCATGAATCCTATGCCGCCGGTCGCGATCACTCCAAGAGCCAATTCGCAGTCAACACGGTTGGTGTTGCTGGGCCGCTCCGGCAGAATGCTTGCCACATCCATCCGCTGATGTTCGTCATCAGTGTGGCGTTCGGCTGTGCGTTCGTGATTGGCCGCTGAAACGAACCTTGTCGGTCGCGCTCAAAGAGCCGAAAGGAGTTGGTCAAAAATGTCGTCTCCGATCTCTGCGATGGAGCGTTGTTGTCCATCGCGGACGGACTCGACTCGCTGCCAACAGGCCTCGGAGGATGCGAGTTGCAGGTAGACGTCGCGGACGCGCTGAAGATACCCGGCATCGGCTTCTTGCAGATCGGCGGCTTTGTCGGTGTAGCTGCGCGGTTTCTTCGCGGCGATGTTGCGTTGAGCGATCTCGACCGGCACATCCAACAGCACGACCAGCGAGGGACGCGGCAGCGAGAAGATTTCAAACTCGATCCGTTCGATCGTTTGCAGCAACTCGTCGCGAGCAGAACCGTCAAGCTTGGCTCCTTGATGGGCAAGATTGGACGGCACATAACGGTCGCAGACGACGACGTCGGATTCTTGCAGCGCTTCGGTCAGCACCTGTTTCGATTCAAAGCGATCAGCCGCGTACAACACGGACGCCAGAAACGGATGGACTTGATCGAGTTGCCCAAATCGGCCGTTGAGAAACTCGCCGATCGCGTGTCCGAACAGAGTCTCACGGTAACGCGGAAAGCTGAGCAGTCGGACTCGGCGGCCGGTCGCGGTCAGTCGCTCGGTCAGTTATTGGGCCTGCGTTCCTTTGCCGGAACCGTCAATCCCTTCGATCACAATCAGCGGAGCCACAGTTGCCTCATCCTCGTCAATGTCGCCGATAC
>JAYVQJ010000167.1:0-2782 GCA_043777235.1 Planctomycetia bacterium | reverse complement strand
GTATCGATGGCTGGTCCGTGCTGAAACAGCTTCGGGCCAAAAAGCGGACGCCGGTACTGATGCTGACGGCTCGCGACACCGTGGCCGATCGCGTGCGCGGTTTGGATTTTGGTGCGGACGACTATCTCGTGAAGCCGTTCGCACTGACGGAATTGCTGGCTCGACTGCGGGCCTTGATCCGCCGATCGGCTGGGCAGGCGGTGTCGGTCATCAAAATTGGTGACGTCCAAATTGACACGGTGGGAAAGATTGTGATCCGCGGCGAGGCACTCGTGCCGTTGACTCCGATGGAGTACGCTCTGGTCGAATTGCTGGCGTTGCATCGTCAGAAGCTGGTCTCGCGGACGTCGATTTACGACCATCTGTTTGACGAGGATGACGACAGCCTCTCGAACCTGGTGGATGTGCATGTTTCGAACATCCGCAAGAAACTCGGACGGGATTTCATCACGACTCGGCGCGGCCAAGGGTACATGATCGAAGGTTGAGCCTGCGGCATGTTTCGACTTGAGAGCATCATGATTCGGTCGTTGCGCTGGCGATTGCAGGCGTGGCACGCGGTCGTGCTGACGGCGGTGCTATTGATCTTCGGAGTCGTCGTGTACCACCTGTTGTGGACGACTCGGCTGCAACAAATTGATGCCGAGTTGAATCGCACGGCCGAGGTGCTGACGTCACGCCTGCGCCGGCTGTTTCCCAAGTCGCAACTTCGCAACTGGCGGCCTCCAATGGAGCTTCCCAGTGTGCTCGAACGAGAATGGTTGCGGAACCTGACTGGTTCCGACGGTGCGGAATCGGAGGTTGAACAAACTCCACGAATACCTCCCAATTCTGTGGCGTCATCGTTGGACGATGATCCAAAGTCAGGTGAGGGATTGCTCGATCAGGAATTCTTGCGTTGGCCATTTCCAACGGCGGGATCGGATTGGGACTCCGCGAGCAACGCGGCGCAAGATCCTTGGCTCCCGGAGGACTATTCGCAATTGTTTGAGGGAGAAGACTTGCCGTGGTATTACGTTGTCTGGGACCGCAACGGAGTCATCTTGCAGCGATCGAGTTTTGCTCCGGCGGTGAAGTTCGAGAGTTATTACAAGGGCTGGAATTCGGTCCCCGTGCGAACCGTGCGATCGCGAGAGGCGTGGCTGCGCGAAGTGATTCATGTCACGAGCTTTGGCAACCATGTCCTCGTCGGGCGATCGATTCAAGGGGCCGTGGCGTCGCAACGCGGCGATGGATGGATGCTCGCGGCTTGTGGCTGGGCCGTGTTGACTTTGGGAGTCGCTGGCGGCGGCTGGCTGTCCGGACGCACGTTGCGGCCGATCGCGGCGATGAGCGGCATGGCGAAGAACATCTCGGCGGAAAATCTTTCACAGCGGATCGACTTGGCCGAGACCGACAGCGAATTGGGACAACTGGCTTATGTGTTGAATCAGACGTTCGACCGCTTGCAGTCGGCGTTCGAGCATCAATTGCGATTCACGGCGGATGCGTCACACGAACTGCGGACTCCGTTGGCGGTGATCTTGTCGCAGACGGAATTGTCTCTGTCGAAGCCGCGATCGAGCGACGAGTACCGCGCGGCATTGGAGACTTGTCAACGAGCCTCTCGGCGCATGAAGTCTCTGATTGAGTCTTTGTTGCTGCTCGCGCGGTTCGATGCCGGTCATCCCGATTTGCAGTGGCGATCATTGGACTTGGCGGAGGTCGCGACGGAATCGATCGAACTGCTCCGTCCGCTTGCGGACGAACGGAAAATCACATTGACCAGCGAGGCGACTTCGCTGTCGCTCATCGGTGATCGAGAGCGACTTGGCCAAGTCGTGACGAACTTGCTCGCGAACGCGATCCGTTACAACCAAGAGGGAGGTCGCGTGGACCTGCGCGTCGAGCAGGTCAACGGTCACGCGATGGTGTCGGTCTCGGACAACGGCATTGGGATCTCCGCCGAGGAATTACCGAACATTTTCCAGCGTTTTTACCGGGTCGACAAAGCTCGCACGCGGGGCGACGGCGGAAGTGGACTGGGATTGGCGATCTGTCAGTCGGTTGTTGAGGCACATGGCGGCGAGATTACGGCTCGCAGCGAACCGCAACAGGGAACGACCTTGGAAGTGCGGCTGCCATTGTTGCCGAAAACCGGTGAAAATCCTCAGAATCCGTGAGACCTTGTGGCGGGTTTGGGTTTTCATTCGTGACTGGAACGTGGTCCGGTCGGTCGCATCTTCGCAGCCAAAGCTGGCTGAGTCGGAAAATCGAGATGCGACAGTTCCCCAGTGGTCAGCTCTACAAGGAGAGTTTGTCATGTTGCGTTTGAGTCGATGGGTCGGAGCGGTGGCGGTACTGATGAGTGTCTCGGTGGCGTTTGCTCAACGTCCCGGTGGCGGAGCGCCGGGCGGACGTCCCGGCGGATTTGGAGGATTCGGCGGTGGGTTTGGTGGTGGCGGCACAAGTTCCCTGGCGCTTGCCGCGAACGAAGCGGTCCAAAAGGAATTGAATCTGAACGACGAGCAAGTCGGCGACATCAAGTCACTGGGCGAGAAGGTCCGTGAGGAAATGCAACCGCTTTTTGCCGGCGGTTTCGGTGGACGTGATCAATCGGAGGAAGAGCGTACGAAGGCACGCGAAAAGATGACCGAAGGTATGAAGAAGGTGAATGACAAATTTCAGCCGAAGCTCAACGAACTGCTCGAGCCCGCTCAACGCGATCGGTTGAAGCAGATTCAAATCCAAGCGTCGGGTGCTCAGGCCTATCAAAATGCGGCTCTCCGCCACTCTTGTTGAT
>JAYVQJ010000166.1:0-10876 GCA_043777235.1 Planctomycetia bacterium | reverse complement strand
GGCTAGCGCCGCGCGGCTAATTCTGGGACTTCGTATTAGTAGACCCGCAGAGGAAAGGATGCAGTTTCAATAACGGGCTGCGAAGAAAGTAGACCAGTCACTCCGTGATTGGAATCTTCGAGTCACGGAGTGACTCGTCTACGATTCGTAAGCAGCTCAGTATCCGGGTTTCGCACCGGGCTTCGGGGTATCCGGTGGCGGATCGCCGACCCACGCGATGACATCGAACAGCTCGCCGTGGCGAACGCCGTCACGGGTGATATCGAACGCGACAAGGTGCAGGCCGGGCGTCGCGTTCGCATCAGCACGGAGTTTGACCGTGTGCCGAGTCACTCCTTCACCGGTTCGCTGACCTTCCAGGAATGCCGGTTCCGCGGTGAGTCCGGGCGGAGTATGCAACGCGATCCGATGCGTCTGCGGACGACGGCGATAGTTGCGGACTCGGAGGGTGAACTCGGTGGTCGCACCCGGTTTGATGACGACCCGATACGGCAGAGCCTGCACCCAATACGGGTCGAACATGTAGCGGTAATCGTCCTCGGTGCTGAGCGCGATGAAGGCGTCTCGCAGAGCTTCCATGCGGACGCGCAAACGCTCGATGAGTGCGGCCGGATTGGCGATGGCCCAGCAGTGGCCTCCGAGCAACAGATCGGGCGCGATGGTGTGGAGATAGTTCGCGGCGTAGAGATAGCCTTCTTCCAACGCACCGCCGTTGCGAGCGACGACCGCTTCGTTGCCTCCTTGAGTGGGATCGGTGGAACTCGCGAAAAGATTGTCGCCGGTAAAGGCGACACGTTTCTCGTCGATCTCGCCGTGCAGACACGAGTGATATTTCGTCTGGCCCGGCATCCAGTCGCAGCACAACGAGTAACCGTTCCAGTGGATCGTCTCGCCGTCGCTGAGGATGCGATCAAACTTCAGTGGCCCCGCGTCCTTTCCGTAGGACGGCAGCAGCGCGCAGATGTCGTAGTCCCACGGCCGCTCGAATTTGTCCGCAACCCCTTCCATCGCCCAGAGCTTCGCGCCCCATTTCTCGCGGACGTGCGCGGCGTCGAGTGCGTGGTCGCCGTGCAGGTGCGTGACGAAGATCGCGTCGATCTGCTTCAGCCCGAGTCGTTCCTTCGCCCGCGTGAGCGTGAGATCGAGAAACGCTCGATCGAACAGTCCGCAGTCCACGAGCAGCGCGTGTCCGTTGTCGGCGAGCAGCATGTGGAAGTTCACCGCATAGTCCGGCCCGCGGAACTTGTAGAGATGCGGCGTGACCTGCCACAGATGCGGCACGACCGTCGGCCGGCTGACGGTGTCCTGATCGCAATTCGCGAAGCGGAACACTTCGTAGCCGCGCACGTAAAGTTCGCCGAGCCGTCGCAACTTCACGACATAACTGTTGAGCTGCTCGCGAGCGTCACGCACGACCGGCCCATGCGAGGGCAGCAGGAGCGCGGGGTCATAGCCGGCGATTTGCGCGGCGTTGTTAGCGAGTTCATAGATCCCTTTGGCAAAGCCGTAGTCGAACTCACTGTCGAACCACGTGTGCATCTTCGCGCCGTCGAGCATCAGGTCGCCGGTGAACGCGAGCCACTTCCCGTCCACTCGCAGCAGATAGGCCATCTGCCCAGGACTATGCCCGCCGGTGAGCACGCAGACGAACTCGCGCCCGTGCCAGGTGAAGTCGTCCATCTTCACGAACGCACGTTCGACCGCGACCGGCGCGATGGGCGGACGCACATAGCTCGCGCCGTGGACCGTGTGGGCGTCACCGAGCATCGGCCGCATCTTGCGAAACGACAGCGGTTGCTCGAACAACGCCCGCTCCGCCGCCCCGACCGCGACTTTCGCACCGAGTGCCGCCAGTTTCCCCGCCCCCTGACACTGCTCGCGATGATGATGCGTGAACAACACCCACTCCACATGCCGCACGCCGATGTCACCGAGTGCGTCTAGTACTGAGCCATCGCCGAGGTCAATCAGCAACGCCGCATCACCGTCGCGCACGACGAAGACATTGCAGGTGTCCGACCACAAGAAAATGTCGGGAGCGATTCGCATGAAGGCAGGCATGTTGAAGTGTCCGTCAGTAGCGGTGGCGTGTTTCTCTGCTGAGGCTTCCGAAGTCTCAAAGACTTCGGAAGTCTGTCAAACGCGGCTTTCACTTGGAATGCAACTGCGCTCGTCGGCTCTCACCGTTTGCCCGTCGTGATTACAGGCCAATCGTCGGTGCGGAACGGTGAGGCGGGCAGGCCGGATGCGTTGGTGAGATTGCACTCGTGGATTGAGGGTCAGACGAGAAGCGACGCGGTTTTGGGATCAACGTCCGTCCTGAATTTCTTGTGCTGCGCACCCAGTTACTTCTTCAATTCGATTTCGATCGTGGGCCGCGCGTCACCATGCGTTTTTCGATCTTGCCATCCTTGTAGATGACCAGCGGGGTGCCGGTCGACTCGGCCACATCCCGCGCTCGTTGCGCCGCGCGACGGAGTGCCGCGTCAATTCCGGTCAGGCCGGACGAACGAGGTGACTTGGAATCACGTTTTGGCTTCATGACTTCATTCCTTCGTCGATCAGGATCGGGTGCTCGCCGGAATTCAGTCTTCTTCGTCGAAGAGCTGTTTAGTTCGCTGCTTCGTGACCTCTTTCTTGGCTTTTTTGAAGTTCACGTTTTTGATGTAGTCGGGATGTTCGGCGCGTTGGCCGCCGCCGATCAAACCGGCGATAGTGAGGAGTTGGAGACGAGGGTACTGCGTCTTGCCGTCGGCTCCGCCGTGATAGATGCCGGCGGAGGCGGCGTCGGCTTTCATTTTGGCGGTCGGGTTGTGCAGCGAGATCAGCAGGCCGAGGTCGGCTTTTTCGCGTTCGCGGACGTGGTTGAGGGCGCGCACGTCGTCGGCCTTCAAGTGGCCTCCTTTGACGCTGACGACGATCTTGCGAGCCTCGTCGTCTTGCAGGTCGTAGAAGAACTTCACGCCGTCGATGCCGGTGTCGGCTCCTTTTTTCTTCCCTTGAAACGGCTGGGCATCGACGAGCGACACGGCCCACCATTGGAATTGGTACTTGTCGCGTTCGGCCAGATCGCGAGCGGCGTCGAGGTCTTTGGGCGTGCCATGCACCTCGAACTGACAGCGTTGGCCGAAGGCATCCTTGAGCCGCTTTTCGATCAACGAGATGGCGAGGTGCGTGATGTCGATGCCGATCCATTGCCGCTTGAGCTTCTGCGCCGCATGAACCGCGGTCCCGCACCCGCAGAACGGATCGAGCACCACGTCCCCTTCATTGCTGCTGGCCGAGATGATCCGCTCCAACAACGCCAGCGGCTTTTGCGTTGGATAGCCGAGGCCTTCGGGACTGCCTGAAATGATTGGCGCAAGGTCGTTCCAAAAAGATTGGAGCGGTACGCCGGGCATCTCGGAAAGATAATGCTTCAGCATCGGCATTCCGGTTGTGCGGTAATAGAGGAACCCTTTCTCCTCCATCTCTTTCATGTTTTGCTTTGAATACGCCCAATATCGGCCCTTGTACGGCCCCACGATTCGCCCGTCTGGAATCGTCCATTCATACGAGACATCGCCGCCCGGCTTGTTTGCGGTCAGATCCGAAACGCGGAACATGCCTCTCTCATCGCTGTAGCGGTAGTTCTGTTTGATGTAGCTATCCGAATAGGGCGTGAACTGCGGATTCCAAATCCACGTCTTCCCCTTCGTGTAAAAGAAGATCACATCATGGTTCGCGCCGTAACGGTTCGCGTCGTTATGGCTGCTGCTTCGTCGCCATGCGATCTCGCTTCGGAAACTCATCTTCCCGAACACGCCATCGAGGACGATCTTCAAATAATGCGAGGCGGTGGGATCGCAATGCAGATAGAGCGAGCCGGTGGGTTTGAGGACGCGGTGCATCTCCAACAAGCGGTTCGCCATCATGGTGAGGTAGGCCATCATGTCGTTCACGCCGAGAAACGAACGCATGGCCCGCATCAGTTCGGCGACGTCGGTGTTCGGCTGATGCAGGATTTCGTCGAATTCCCGTTCCGCCTGCTCGCCCCAATGCCACGAGTCCATGAACGCGGTGATCTGTGCTTCGCTCTGCTGCCCCTTCGGCGACTTGAACAACAGGTTGTAATCCCGCTTGGAATTGAACGGCGGATCGAGATAAATCAAATCGACCGACTCGTCGAGAATGTTCTCGCGCAGAATGTGCAGATTGTCGCCGAAGTAAAGTTGATTCATGCGGTCCATCGTTGGCACTGGAACTTGTGAGTGAGGTCGGCGTCATGCCGCCGCGAAGTGGCGGCGGAGTTTAGCCGTGGACGCAAGCCCACGGAAATCCTCGGCGAGCCGATGGGCGTTAGCCCTCGGACCATTCGGGATGGAAAGATGTCCGGGGCCTAACGGCCTCCGGCTCGCCAAGAGCGTGGGAAACGCGGCTCAAACTGCATCCACCCACGCTCTTGGCGAGCGTGGCTACGACCGTCAGCTCATCGCAAACCAAACTTCTAGCCAGCCGTGTCAAACTGCCGATGTGAACTGACAGCAGATCTCCAGCGGGGTTAGACTGTGAAAATCATCGGTCAAGGAGACGTGTATGCCTACCATTGCTGTCGAGAAAAACGACCGTCAAACGGCGTCCGATTCGGTGCTCACCGATATTTTGCGGATGAGCCGTGAGTTGTTCTCCGGGCCGATCTCGGTGGAAGTGATGTCCGATCCGGACGCACCGGACGAGTCGTGGACGGTGTTGAATGTGGAATCCGCCAATGCCCCTCAAGAGATCATCAAGACTCAGTGCGAGTGGCACGAACGGTTGGCTCGGCAATTCCCGGACGCAGTGTCCACCGTGCGGCTTTCCATTGACCCACACGCATGACCGGCGACGACTTCATCATCTTGGCGGGGAAGCTGGCGGCCAGCGCCGACGAGGCGTCGCTCCGTAGTGCCGTCAGCCGAGCGTATTACGGAGCGTTTCATTTGGCGCTTCAATTTCTGGATGACATTGAACGGCCTGTGCCGCAAAATGCGAACGCTCATGTGTACGCCGCTCGACAGCTTCAACGATCCGGCCAATCCGATGCCTATCGCGCGGGATCACTCCTGGGCGATCTGCACACCGAACGGATCAAGGCCGACTACCGTCTGAACAACTCTCGAATCGTCACCGCCGCGTTCGCGAGACTCTGCGTCGAACGGGCGAGTGAGATTCAAACCGCGCTCTTGAAGTGCCGAGCAGAACCAGCACGCAGCGAAATCCAAGCTCGTCTGTGAAACTGCCAAACTGCGGATCAAAAGAGACCGCTGAGCGAACAGTTCGCCAAGAAGCCGATGAGCAATCTTGGTGCGTTCTATTGGCGATCGGCCGTGCGAAAGCCGATGCTCGGCGATGGTCTCAGGGTTGGGGGATCTCAAACTTCTGAATCCGTTGGTTGCCGGCGTCGGCGACGTAGAGGTGGCCGTGGCTGTCGAAGGCCATGCCGTGTGGGTGGATGAATTGGCCGGGGTCGCTGCCGGAGCCTCCGAGGCCGAACAAGAATTTGCCGTCGGGAGTGAAGCATTGCACGCGATCGTTCAGGCTGCTGACCCACACGCGATCATGCCTATCGAGCATGATGCCGATCGGACCGAACGAGTTCTTTGAGAAGCCGGTGACATACGAGCCGAAGCCACCCGGCTGGTCTCCCTTGTCGCCCCAGGCCAGCAGCGGTTTGCCATCGGCGGAGAATTGTTGCACGCGGCCAAGAACTCCTTCGGTGGTGTAGAGCTGGCCTTGGCGGTCGCTCGCCAAGAAATGCGGGCCGGCGAATCGCGAACCAGCCGGCTCAGGAGCGCCGAACTGACCCGGCTCGGAACCGTGCTCGCCCCACTTGCTGAGAAATTTTCCCTCGGCTGTGAATTTCTGAATGCGGTGATTGCACTGATCCGTCACGTACACGCTGCCATCGGGAGCCAGCGCGATGCCACCCGGCTGATGGAACTCGCCGTCTCCTTTGCCGAGCTTCCCCCATTCTCGAACGAGCTGGCCGGACTCGGTGTAGACCGCCAGCTTGTGCTGGTTCATGAACGACAGATAGATGTGCCCCGTCTTCTCCAGAGCCAGACCGCCAACGATGCACGACTTGCGCGGCGGCTTGTCCATAGGGAGCACGAAGCCGCCCACGTACTTGCCCTCGGCGGAGAATTTTTGCAGCCGAGCGTTGTTCAAATCAGTGACGAAGACTTCGTCCTTTTGATTGATGGCGATTTCGATCGGCGAATAGAACTCGCCCTCTTTGTCGCCTCGCTGGCCCCAAGCCAAGAGAAACGTCGGCTCAGCCGCAAGCACGATGCCGTTTCCAAAGAGGAACAGGATCGCCAGCCAAGCGATGCTCATTCGCGAGATCAGTTCTGGTCGCGGAACAAGACGAGTCACCCACCAGGCCCTCCTCATGCAATGGCTCCGATTCACGCGAAATTTCTGCTTGGCGATGATCGTGTGAGCAAATGATCTGCGTCACGTTTTCCGCAACGCTTCTCTCGCCTGCTGACGACTGGCAACACCGGCTGCAGCTACTTTCCCTCGATGCACCACAAATGTTTGAACGTGCGAATGAAGACTTGCCCGTTGCTGATTGCTGGCGTTGAGTTGCTGTGCTCGCCCAAGTTGTTCTTGGAGACGACGTCGAGCTTCTCAGGGTTGGGCTTGAAGACCAAGGTCGTGCCGTCTTGGTCGGTGACATAGGCGCGACCTTCGGCCATGACGATTGAGCCCCAATAGCTGCCGGCTCGTTCGGTCCATTTCACTTCGCCGGTGGCCATCTCGATGCAACGGATTGTGCTGGGGCCGGCGTCGGGGATGTACAAGTCGCCGTCGATGATCACGCCCGTGCCGATGCTTTGCGGATTCATCGGCTTGTGCCAAAGCTGATTCTTACTGATGTCGCCGGTGCCGCCGAGTTTGAACGCCGTACCGCCGCCGTTGTAGCCGCCCTGAGCCATCAACATGCCGTCGCTAATGATCGCGGATGAGTACGTCAGGTCGCCTTTCTTATTGTCATTGTGGCAGAACCAAATGATCTCGCCGTTATCGGGTCGATAGCTGACGACGCGGCTGGGTTGAAAGTTGACGAGTTGATCCTGCCCGTCGAGCTTGACGACGATTGGCGTGCCCCAGGTTCCGCGAGTGCCGCCATTTTTCGTGTCCGGCTCATCAGTCCGCCACAGGTCGCGACCTGTGGCCAGATCGAACGCGGCCATGAAGGCTTTCGCGCCCGGTGCGCAGTTCTGAATCACGCGGTCTTGGTAAATGATCGGCGAAGCGGCGTAGCCCCACACATGAACGAACTCGCCGAGGTCATCGCGTCGCCAGAGTTCCTTGCCGTCGAGGTCGTAGCAAAACAAGCCCGCCGTGCCGTGCCACACCACGACGTGCTTTCCGTCACTCACCGGAGTCGGGGAGCAGTACGGATTGGTGCCGTGTGTCGGCAGCACTTTGCCGAAGTCGATGATCCGCGACCAACGCTCGCTGCCGGTGGCGCGGTCGAAGCAATACAAGCCGCGCTTCTGCCCCTTCTCCTGAGCACATGTGACGAACACTCGGTCGCCAATCACGATCGGGCTGCTGTTTCCTTCGTCGGGCAAGGCGACTTTCCATTTGACGTTCTTGTCTTTGCTCCACTCGGTCGGCACGTTCTTCTCGTCCGACCAACCATTCCCCTGCGGACCGCGAAACGCCGGCCAATCTCCGCCGACGGCGACGCGTAACAATGAGACAGACACGACAACGAGCAGGCACACCAAACGACGCATGGCAGGATCTCCTCCCAAGGCGGAAAAAACGACGCTCACTTCTACACGCTTCGCCGGCGAATTCAAACAATGCCTTCGTGGTCGGATTGTCGGGCAGTCCCGCGCGGCAGACATCGTGATTGCAGCCCCACTTCTCCGAATCGCCAAGCATTGTCTATGAAGCGTCTGGCTCGTCACACGGAGTGATGATGGCTACGTTAGCCTGAGTGATTGTCTCGACGAATACGCTGACCACACACATTGTGGGCGTCAACAATCATCACAGCTCGCCTCTATCCGGAGTTCGCCATGAGTCCTCTGTCTCGTCGCGGTTTCCTCGTGTCTTCGATGTCCGCTGGCGCGGTGGCTCTGTCGCCCTTCGCTCGCGGGGCGGAGGATGCGGCGGCGGAGCCGATCATCGACATTCACCAGCACACGAACTATCGCGAGCGAACCAACGCTCAGTTGATCGCTCATCAGCGGACGATGGGAGTCACGCAGACGATCCTGTTGCCGGCGGGGAGTGAGGTGAAGCGGCCTTCGACGGCCGATGGCAAGCACAATGGTCTCGGTGGAGTCGGAGCCGGTGGCAATGAGACCGCTCTGACGGCGGCTCGGCAGACTCCGAAAGAGTTCTTCTTTGGGGCAAACGAGGTGACCGATCTGCCGGAAGCTCGCGCGGAGATTGCCAAGTACCTCGACCTCGGGGCGATCATCATCGGCGAGCAGAAGTTCGGAGTGGAGTGTGACTCGGCCGAAAGCCAACTCCTCTACAAGCTGGCGGCCGAATACCGAGTGCCGATTCTCATGCACTTTCAGCATGGGACGTACAACCTGGGCTTCGAGCGGCTGCACAAGATGCTCGAAAAGTTTCCGCAGACCAACTTCATTGGGCATGCTCAGACTTGGTGGGCCAACATCGACAAGAACCACACCGATCAGAAGGTATTGTATCCCAAGGGAAAGGTGACGGCCGGTGGTTTGACGGATCGATATCTGGCCGATTACCCGAACATGTTCGCCGATATGTCAGCCGGCTCCGGATTGAATGCGTTGACTCGCGATGAAGACCACACGCGCGGGTTCCTCGATCGGCATCAAAGCAAAATCCTCTACGGCAGCGATTGCGATGATCGCGTCGGCATGGGAGCAGCTTGCTCCGGCTCGCAAACCATCGCGGCGATTCGGAAGCTCGCACCGAACAAAGCGGCGGAGCGGAAGATTCTTTACGAGAACGCGAAGAAGCTGTTCCGCCTGAGTTAGTGGACTGCGGGAGCGCCGCGATGATCAGAGTGACCGTTCTCGATCAATGAGTCAGGCCAGCACATCGTCGATCGGTTGCCCGTACTGACCGATCGGTATCGGGCGACCGAGCTTGTCTTGAATGAGCAGATGCGGATCGAGCCCCATCGCGGAATAAATCGTCGCTGCAATGTCCGCATGACTGACAGGCCGGTCTTTGACCCATGCGGCCTGATCGTCTGACGCGCCATAAACAGTGCCACCGCGAATGCCGGCTCCGGCCAACAGCACCGAATAGCAATGAATCCAGTGATCGCGGCCGGCGGTTTTGTTGACTCGCGGAGTGCGGCCGAAGTCACTCATCACGACGACCAGCGTTTCGTCGAGCAGGCCGCGGCGGTCGAGGTCTTCCATCAGCGACGCGAACGACATGTCCACGACTGGTAGGTATTTCTTGAGGATCTGGAAATTCCACTCATGCGTGTCCCAGCCAAAATCCTGGAAGAACTCGCTGCCTCCGATTCGTCGGTTGTACCAGTCCCACAACACCGTCACGAATCGCACGCCGCTTTCGATAAGGTTGGCCGCGATGAACGTGCTGTTGCCGAACAGCGTGTCGCCGTATCTCTCGCGAACGGTCGCATCGATCCGAGTCGGATCGAATGCCGTCTTGAGCGTGTTCGAGGTCAGTACATCGAACGCCTTCTGCTGGAAGCGATCGAAGCCGCTCAACGCCGTCTGCAACACCGGCCCGCGCAATTGCTGATCGAGTTGTTCGAGCAGTCCCTTTCGCTGACTCAGCCGATCAATCGTGACGCCTTGAGCCAGCACGTTGTCCGGCAAGTGCGGAATGCCCTTCACCAGCGCGGGATCTTCACGCACCGTGATGGGCACACCCGGATCTGTCTTCGGCGTACACATGGCTTCCAGCGGATCAAACCGCTTGCCGAGGAATCCGGCATACGGTCCCGCCTTGGTCGTGCCTCCACCCCAACCGAGCGGGGCGGGGAGATGGGCATACGCCGGCAAGTCCGACGGCGGAGCGGGACGATTCGCGAATGCCGGCAACGCTCGCTGCTGATTCAAATACTCAATGACCGACCCCATGCTCGGCGGGTACGAATCCTTCAGCGGTTGCAGGTCGTCAAGGAACTGATCCCAGCCGGTGAAACTCGGCATCGTGTTGTGGCAGTTCGAGCGATTGACGACGGATCGAACGATCGCTGCCTTGTGCATCCACTTAGCCGAGCGAGGTAAGTGCTCGCAGATCTGAATTCCCGGAGCGCTGGTCGCGATTGGATGGAACTCACCGCGCACCTCGATTGGGGCTTGCGGCTTCATATCGAGCATGTCCTGGGTCGGAGCGCCTCCGTGCAAATACATGACCACGACGCTCTTTGCTTTGCCGGTTCGTTGCGGCTGTAAGTTGGTTGTCTCAGCCCGCAGCACGCTTGGCAGTGACAGCCCGCCGAGCATTCCAAGCGTCCCAACCTGCAACGTCTCACGCCGTGTGATTCCGTCGCAAAATTGCCGCCGTCCGCCAAGCATCGTGAGCATGACTTTCGTCCTCCGAATCACGCCGATCCCAAGAGCTTTGGCAACGTATCGTTCGCTTCGTCCATCAACAAGCAGTTTTTGTCTCTCGGCGACTGCGGCCTCGGCGTCTCAAGCAGACAATCGTCAAGCGACCTCCGCTCGCGTCCGCACGACACCTGGGGACGTGCCAAGAAATGTTACGACAACCATTCGATTCGGCAGACTCAAGGCCGGCTAGTTTTTGAATCTGCGAATTCAGTAGCCCGACCCCTTGTGGGTCGGATGATTTTGATTTCGTGGCAATTCAGCGGCAACATTGAATCCTCCGACCCACAAGGGGTCGAGCTACA
>JAYVQJ010000165.1:0-2785 GCA_043777235.1 Planctomycetia bacterium | reverse complement strand
GCCCCCAGCCCTCGTTGAACGGCACCCACATCACGATCGACGGGTGATTGCCGAAGTCGGTGATGATCTCGCGCCATTCGTTCTCGAAGTTCTTCAGCGACGCCTCGGAGCGTTGGATGTCAGGATCGTTCGGCCCGATGTAGCGGTCGCCGCTGGGCATGTCCTGCCACACGAGCATCCCCAGCTTGTCGCAGTGGTAGTACCAGCGATCCGGCTCGACCTTCACATGCTTGCGAATCATGTTGAAGCCCAGCTTCTTGGTCATCTCGATGTCGTACTTCAGAGCCTCATCGGTCGGAGCCGTGTACAACCCATCCGGCCAAAACCCTTGATCGAGCGGCCCGTACTGAAACACCGGCTGGTTGTTGAGCATTAGCCGATTGACGCCGTGCTCGTCTTTGCCGAGCGAAATCTCCCGCATCGCGAAATAGCTGGTGATCGAATCGCCCTCCGCCAAGCGAGCTTCTTTGGTCTTCGTCGGATCGGGATCAGCCAGAGTCAGCTTGAGGGAATACAAGAACGGATCATCGGGTGACCAGAGATGAGGTTTAGGGATCGCGAGAGTGCCGCCGAACTCCGACGACTCGAGGGATTGGATCAGTTTGTCGCCGGCATAAACGTTGGCAACAACCATCGTCGATGCGCCCCGTGGACCGCCGAAATAGATGCTGAGGTGGACCTCGGATGAGTCATTGATTTCAGGGCTGCCAATGTCCGGCTCAATTTTGAGGAAGCGGATGTGTGTCTTCGGCACCGATTCCAGCCACACGGTTTGCCAGATTCCGGTCGTCGGCGTGTACCAGATGCCGTTGGGTTTGCGGACTTGTTTGCCGCGCGGCTGGAACGAGCCGTCCGTCGGATCGCTGACCGCGACGACGAGTTCGTTCTCACTCGCTGCACGCAAACGCCCCTGGGCTTGCCCCAGGGGTTCAACGGCTTCTGCGCTACTCGAACAATCCGGCGTGACTAGCGCAAAAGCCGTTGAACCCCCGGCACAAGGCCGGGGGCGGGAGGAATCACACGCGGCGGCATTGTCGTCAGCGCCTTTCTCATTAGCCGGTTTCAGCGCGTCGGTGATGTCGAACGTGAACGGGTCATAGCCGCCGCGATGCTCGCCCACTTTCTTTCCGTTGACCCAGACGACCGTCTCCCAATCGCTGGCTCCGAAGTGCAGCAGCAGCCGGCCCTCCTGCGGCATCTCCGGCGTCGCGAACGAGCGGCGATAAATCACGCGATGATTGTCCGGCACACGCTTCATCACCCCCGACAACGCCGACTCGACCGGAAATGGCACGAGGATTTTGCCGTCCCATTTGTCTGGCTTGGCGACCTCGGAACCGGGGCTAGCGCCCTGCGGCTGATTGGCGGGCGGCGCGACGATCGCGTAATCCCACAGCCCATTCAGATTGACCCACTTCTCCCGCACCATCTGTGGCCGAGGATACTCCGGATGCACCTTCTCCGGCGAAACATCTTTTGCCCACCGCGTCATCAACGGAGCCTTCTGCGGCTGCCAGTCTTCCGCGCACAGCGACGAAGCCAGGCTCAAAAATACCGCAACACACACCAGACGAGTTCGGAGCATGATGATTTCCAAATAAGTCAGCGATTCAAAAACGACTCGCCCAGTTCGGAGAGAAACTGAGCCACCGAGAGGCTGGAGTATATCGGAGATCGGACTGACGCATGCAAATCCCAGCGGTCGCTTGCCGACGCTTGGTCGTGTCCTAATTTGTAGGCCGACTTCGCCGAAGTCGGCTATTCCCGACGTCGGCGACGTCGGGCTACATAGGGCACTACCCGACGCTTGCCTCGATGCTGGTGCGGAGATGCGAGCACGGCGGGCTAGATTCCTTGATGCACGGAATTCCAAATCCAAGTGTCAAGATTGATGAGCCGGCACGCGCTAGCGTCCAGTTCGGAAAGTCGATGGACTCTCGAACCGGACGCTAGCGCGTGCCGGCTGATGGTCTGAGGCGGAGCCTCGTTAGTTCGTCAAACGTAGGATGCGGTCGAGTCATCGAGACCACCACTTGTACGACCTTCCGGTGGGTCTCGATGACTCGACGCCACCCGACAGTTTTCGCAGGACGACGAATTGGCCAGCCGCAGAAGTCACCGAGAATCGAATGGCCAGTCTCACAAAGCCAGGCTATCTTGTTCGGCCATGAATCCTCACTCCACACACCGCTTGGGTTGTTGCCGAACCGATCATCCGGTGATCGGGCGGCGTGAGCTATTACAGGTCGGTTCGCTGAGTTTGCTGGGGACGGGTCTCGCTGATTTGCTGCGACTCGAAGCTCAAACGCAACCGACGCGATTGCGTGCGCGAGCGAAGTCGGTCGTGTTCATCTTTCAATCTGGTGGTCCTTCGCAGCACGAGACGTTCGATCCAAAACCTGAAGCTCCCGAAATGATTCGGGGCGAGTACGGCGTGACACAGACGAAGCTCGCGGGAGTCAACTTCTGCGAGCATCTGCCGAAGCTGGCGGCGCGAGCGGACAAATTCTCAATCGTGCGGACGATGCACCATGTCGCACATCCGCAGTTCCGCAACGAGCATCTCAGTTGCATGTACTTGCTGCACACCGGCTCGACCGAGATGCCCGCCGGCGACACGAACGCCTCGATCGCTCAGCCTCGCGAAGGCCGCATCGAGTGGCCGTCGTTTGGTTCGATGCTCGCCTATGCCGCTCCACCGGCAAGCCGTAGCCCGACGCGGCTCGCGTCGGGAGAGTCAGCGGATTCTGACAAGAACGCGGACCCGACCTCGGCGAGGTCGGAC
>JAYVQJ010000164.1:0-2787 GCA_043777235.1 Planctomycetia bacterium | reverse complement strand
AAGGTCGGAGTCAAACAGGTGACTCCCGACCTCGCCGAGTTCGATTGCCAAGCCTGTCATCACGACCTCGCCGAGCCGACACACGGACGTCCGACGCTGCGAAGACCTCTTGGTGCGCCGCGATGGGGTTCGTGGGGCGTCGCGCCGGCGCGAGTCGCCGCGCGTCAGTCGCAATCGACGTTTGGAAAAGACGGCACCAACGCCGACGCATCGCTCGAACGGTTGCTGAGTCTGATGGAGCAATCCCGACTCGGAGCCGCTCCCGCCGACGTGTGTCTCACGACCGCTCGGCAGTCGAGCCGAGAACTCGCGGCATGGTCACGATCGCTCGATCTCGCAACGACCGATGCCGATCAATCGCAGCAACTGCTGCAACATTTGCTGAGCGTCGAGTCGGATCGCGAATGGCTGCCGACGTGGGACGGACAAACGCAACGGTACCTCGCCATCGTCGCCGTGAATCAATCGCTCAGCCGTTTCACCGACCGAAAAGTAGTGCCGCTTGACGGACTTGCGCGCGTTTCCAAACGTCTTCAATTTCCGATTGGCTACGCCACGCCACGAGGTCTGACGGCCGATGAGCTTCAAGATTTGTTTCGCGGCCTGCGCGAACGTCGGCAGTAGTTCGAGATATTGCGGACTCGCACGACGGGAGGTTTCTCATGCAAAGCAAAGCCACGACCGTCGCTCAGTATCTCGCCGAGTTGCCAGAGGGCCGCCGTGCGGCGATCAGTGCCGTGCGAAAGGTGATCCTCAAAAACCTCGACAAGGATTTCGAGGAGCGGATGCAGTACGGCATGATCGGCTACTGCGTGCCGCATCGCATTTACCCGGCGGGCTATCACTGCGATCCGAAGCAGCCGTTGCCGTTCGCATGTCTCGCGTCGCAGAAGAATTACATGTCGCTTTATGCGATGTCGCTCTACGGGTCCGGCCGTGAAGCCGAATGGTTTCACTCGGAATGGGCCAAGACCGGCAAGAAGCTCGACATGGGCAAGAGCTGCATCCGCTTCAAGAAGGTCGAGGACTTGGCTCTCGACGTCATCGGCGAAGCGATCCGCCGCGTCACGGTGAAGAAGCACATCGAGCAATACGAGTCGGTGATCAAGGACTCGCGCAAGAAGGCGACCGCGAAAACGGCCAAGCCCGCCGCCGCGAAGAGCCGCGCGAAAACAAAGCGATCCACAAAGTAGGACGGACACCCCTGTCAGTCCGCAAAGAGCGTTGGTCGGTCAGAAGCGCCGGCCGACCAACATCTGCTCAGCGAACGCTTAGATCTGCGTCCCTTGTTCGCTCTTAAGTTGAGCGATTTCCTCTCGCAGCATTCGGTCCTTGAAGCCGGAACCGACGACTCCAATCGCCATGATGCCGTGAATCGCCACGCCCAAGCCCCAGCCGAGGAACGGGTAAACGCTCCAAGGTTTGGCCGAGCTCATCGCGTTGATCGCGAACAGCACCAGCATGACGACCGCGTAAATCGCGACATGCAAATAGAACCCCAGCTTCGCATTCGTGCGGGTGCGAGCCATTCGAAGAATTTCTTGATCCGTCATTGCTTCTCCAATTTCAAAAGAGTGACTCGCAGCGAGGCTGCGTTGCAGACTGAGTGTCTTGCTCTCGGACGGGCAGGAGTGCCCATCCTCCAGTCTTATCGGCGAACCGTGTTTGCCGGCTTCGGGATTCGATAGCCGGGCCGGAAGAAGTCCGGTTGATTATCGACTTTCCAAAGTTTTCCGTTGTGCAGGTAAAGATGCCGTTGCTCGTCGAGATTGAATGGTCTCGCTCCGATCCGGCCAAAAACGCTGATCTGGTTGCCGGACTCATCGACAGCTCGATCGCGATCGACTCCTTCGGCAATGCACAGTGCGTGGCCTTCTTTCGCGAACTTCTTCGTGGCGATCAGGTGCGGAGTCGGGCGGGGGCTGAAGCCCATGTTGCCGGGAGTTTCCGGACTCGTGAGCTGCACGATTCGCAAGCCGTTGTGACCATCCGCGAGATACGCGAACTCGCTGTTGTAGGTGATACCCAGCTTCACATCATTAAGGTCGCTGATGCAGCCGTCGGCGTCGTAGATTTGATCGACCTTTGGTTCGAGCGGATTCTTAACATCGACGATCACCAAGCCGTGATGCCCTCCGGCGACGTAGGCATAAGTGCGAGCAACGTAGACGTTCCGAGCGTCGTCGATCGGCAGTGATGCCTTCGGTTCCGGCGATGCGAGGTTCGTCACGTCGAGAACCTTCAAGCCCTCGCAGTCAGTCACGAAGGCATATCGAAACTGGAATTGAACGGCGTTCGGATGATTGACGAACGGTGCTCCGATCACCGTTTCGATGCGCGGGTTTGTCGGCGTGCTGAGATCGACGACGACGATGCCCACGTCCGCGCAGATGTAGGCGTAGGTTCCTGCGAACGAGATGTGCCGCGCTCCGCAGAGGATGCCGTTCGGGTTGAAGGTTAGCTCACGCTTCAAGAAGTTGTTGGTCGGATCGCCGTCGAGCAGCGTGCCGGCTCCCACCATGATCAGTCCCTCTTCGGCATCGGCGACGTACAGGAACGCATAGAGCATGTGAACCGCCGGCTCTTCGTTTTCGGGGTCTTGCTTGCGAGTCGGATCGGGAGCGGTCGTGGCCGGCGCGGTGACGAACCGAGCGTTCTTCGTCGGGACATAGAACTGTTGGCCGAGCGGAGAGACCGGAGCAGTCGTGATTCGCTCGGAGAATGCTTTGTGGTCGATGAACGCGATGTCGAAGACTCGCAATCCCGCTTCGCCGCAAGCCGCGTAAA
>JAYVQJ010000163.1:0-2792 GCA_043777235.1 Planctomycetia bacterium | reverse complement strand
CGGTTATACGGCATGAACCGGGGCTAGCGCCGCGCGGCTAATTTTCGGAATGCGTAGAATTTGTGTGGCACGGCGTCGCCGACGCCGGGAAGCGGGTTTCGGCGAAACCCGCCCACACTCAATTTGGACACAACTCGAAGTTGCTTCGATTCCATCTTGAAACTTGATCGCTGTGATCCTTTTGAGAGCAATCAATTCGCGGCGAAGGCTCGTTGCAGCGTCGAGTGGCTACGAGTGCGGACGGCTTGGAAGGCTTGGACGGTGCCCCAGCCTTCGCTGCTGTGCAGAGCGGTCAGCAGTTTGTCGCTTTGCGGCGATGATTCGGCATGGACGACAAGTGCCGAACGGGATTTGAGATTTGAGATTTGAGGTTTGGGATTCCCCGCCGGTGGCAGATCGAGAATGGCTCGGTCGTGTCTTAGGGTCCACGCGGAGTTCGGTTGTTGCGGGGACGCGAGGTTGTCGGGCGAGGCAACGTCGAGCGATGCGGCAAAGGTTTGAGCCATTCGCTCACTGGCAGAGTTCGTCAGCCAGGAGTTCGCCAGCGGAGACAGCACGAACGATGCGAGCAAGCAGACGCTCAGGAAGGACGCGGCTTGACGAGCTTGTGCCCAGCGTCGCGCTTGTCGGTACGCGGACGTCGCGGCATGTACGACTCGCTCGCGCAGACGGCTGGAGAGGGTCGGCAATGTGTTTGCGCCGCGCAGCAGATCGGTTTCAGCGGCGAACTCAGCATCGTGCGAATCGAAGCGGTGCTCAGTCATGTTGCACCTCCTCGGCCAACGGTTGCAGTGTGCGAGACAACTTTTCGAGTGCGTAGCGATATCGGCTGGCGGCAGTGTTCGGCGATTCGCCGAGGATGTCGGCGATCTCGGCAAAGGTCAGCTCTTCCCAGATTTTCAGGACGACGACTTCGGCTTGTTCGCGAGGCAATCGTTTGACGGCGGTTTGAATTTGTTCTCGCCAATCGTCATCAGGCAGAGACCAAAATCGAGGACGCGAGACCCATGTTCGCAAAAGCTCGACGACTCGCGAGCGGCTGCGTCGCGACTCGGCCAGCTTGAGCGTTTCGTTGCGGACCATCTTCACGAAGTACGCCCACGGCTGATCGGCCTGCGCGAGCCGTTCGGGATGCTCCGCCAGCTTGATCATCGCGGCTTGCAGTGCGTCCTCGCGCCGGCGGGAGATTGTTTCGGCGTACCGGACAAGTCGTGCGGCGGTCAGATCGAACAGTTGCCCGAGCGCGGAGACATCTCCCTCGGCCAGTTGTTGGCACAACTGCGAGACTCGCGTCGCCAGCGGTTCGGGATGATCGGGCATTTTGGTCGTTCTGGTCGCCGCGTTCGCCAGAACACGGGATTCGACGGACGCCCCGCACTCTGGCGAGTGCGGCTACTAAAGAGATTCCGCAGGTCGTGGATTTTGTCTAACTCAGCCCCTAAATTCCCGCCCGAAATTGGTCTGATCTCCAAAGATTCTCTGACCCGAACGACCGCTCATGCCTGAAACCGCTGAAAACAACGCCTCGCCGATCGACCGCCAAGCACTGCTCAACGAATTGCGTTGGAAGAAATTTCCCGTGCTCAATGACGGTTTTGTCTGTCTGGTGGACGTGATGGGGGATGACAGCTCAGTCGTGCAGGCGGCTCGCGTCAGCTATGGCGAGGGGACGAAAAAGGCGTCGGACGACCGGACACTGATTCGATATTTGTTGCGGCATCGGCACACAACGCCGTTCGAAATGGCCGAGCTGAAATTCCTCGTCCGTGTCCCAATGGACTGCTGGCGGCAGTGGATTCGGCATCGCACGGCGAACGTCAACGAGTACAGCACACGGTATTCGATCGCGATTGATTCGGCTCAGGCCACGCCGGTCGATGAGTGGCGAACGCAGTCGAAGACCAACAACCAAGGCAGCGACGATTACCTGCCAACCGACGTCGGCGAAAAGCTGACGGTCGCCGAAACGGAACTGCAATCGCTCTGCCGCCGCGTGTACGAAGAACGGATTCAGATGGGAGTTGCTCGCGAACAAGCTCGCAAGGACTTGCCACTGGCGACGTACACCGAGGCGTATTGGAAAGTCGATCTGCACAACCTGCTGCACTTCCTCGCGCTGCGGATGGACTCGCACGCTCAGCTTGAGATTCGCGAGTACTCGGCGACGATCGGCCGCCAGATTGTGCAGCCGTTGTTCCCCGCTGTTTGGGAAGCCTTCGAAGATTACCGGTTGCAAGCCTCTGGGTTGTCCCGGTTGGAGATCGGCTGCATCCAGCGATTGATGCAGCACGCTGCCGCGAATGGGCGAGTGCCACCGCTGTCGGTCGCCGATTTCCTCGCGACGCAAGATCCGACCTGGGCGGCGCTGACTCGCAGTCGTGAGCGCGATGAATGCCTCGCAAAGCTCCAGGAGTTGGACTTGGTCGCGAAATGAATTGGTCGTTAGCCCCGTGCGTGGTTGAGCTGGGCTGACAAAACGACTGCGTTCCTCAGTCGTTCGTTGTTGATCGCTTCGTTACTCGTCATTTCCTCGGCTATTATCCCGCCGCAACACCTGAGGAGTTGAGCTCGTCAATATAACCCGAAGCGTGAGCGAGGGGTGGTGCGCCGAAAACAACGGTTTCGATCGACTCGTATGACGTCGCGTTTCTTTTGTCAGTCCCTCGCTCACGCTTCGGGTTACTTGCGAAAGCGCACCTATTCTTCTCGCGGCAGGGAATGACGCTTTGTTAAATCAGCCGGAACGCGCTAGCGTCCGGTTCGAGGGTCAATTGACATTCCGAACCGGACGC
>JAYVQJ010000162.1:0-2795 GCA_043777235.1 Planctomycetia bacterium | reverse complement strand
ACGAATTCACTGAGCGGACCAAGCAACATGGCCGCTTGATCGGAGGTCTTCACTCGACTTGGCAGATGCCCGATCACGATGCCATTGCCGGCGTGAGCCTGCGTCGCGATGCCCGCTTCATTGGCCAGCCGCAACAACTCACAAGTGCGTGAAGGGGGCAAGCCCGCTTTCAACGTCGCGACGGAACTTGTCTCGATCGGAAAATCTCGCAGCGTGTTCCACAAACCTTCGGCCTCTGCACCAACCAACGATTCCGCCGCTCGCGGTTCAAACGGTTGGCATTCCTTGAGCAGTGTCTCAACCTGCCAGCCAACTTCCCGCGCCGCACCCTCGTAGCCAACGACCAACATCGGCGGATGGCCCGTCCCGCTCAAAACATCGAGCACCATCGGCCGCGTCGCCGACGTCAGCAGCCGATTCAACACCGCGTCAATCTGCGACAGCGAATCGAACGTCAGCCTCACAAGCGCCGACGTCTCCAACATCGGCCGCAGCTTGAGCGTCAATTGCGTAATGATCGCCAGCGTCCCGCGCGAACCGACCAGCAACTTGCACAGGTCGTATCCTGCGACGTTCTTGACGACTCGGCCACCAGCTTTGAATTCACGGCCGGACGCATCAATCGCCGAAATGCCGATGACATAATCCCGCATTGTCCCGCAACCGAACCGCCGCGATCCGGACCAGTTCGTCGCGATGACTCCGCCCAGCGTCGCCTGCTCCGCCTGCGGCACGTCGATCGGCAGTCGTTGGTTCTCGGTCTTGAGGATACGAGCCAACTCGGCCATCCGAATGCCGGCCTCTACCGTGATCGTCATGTCCCGCGCGGGAAAGTCAATCACGCGATTGAGCTTGTCGAGCCGGACTTCGACAGCATCGCCAGCGACAGTACCACAACAAGATGTTCCGCCTCCCGCTGGCTGCAATCGCCGCCGCAAGTTCGAGGCATTTTCACCAACGAACTGCGCGAGTTCTTCTGACGTACTGGGTTGATAGGCAGGCGGAGAATCGGACATTTTCAATCTCGTTCTTCGCGACTTCGCGCCTTCGCGTGAAACAAAACAAATTGTGCCACGCGAAGGCGCGGAGACGCGAAGGAAAACTACATCGCGGCTCGGCGACCGGGGTGAACTTGGTGGGGATGCGACTCGGTCCCGCAGCCACCCGCAGTGGGCAGCATCTTGCCGGGACTGCAACGGTTGTCGGGATTGAAGACGTCGCGAATATCCTTCATCACGGCGAGGTCATTCGGAGCGAACAGCTTGTCCATGAAGCTGATCTTCTCGACACCGATGCCGTGCTCACCGGTGACACTGCCGCCGAGATCGAGACACTTCGACAGGATCTCGTCACTGGCCAGCAACACGCGACGGACTTGGGCTTCGTCTCGTTCATCGAACAGCAGAATCGGGTGAATGTTGCCGTCGCCGGCGTGAAAGACGTTGACGATCTTCAGGTCGTGACGCCGGCCGCAGTCGGTGATGAATTCCAAAATCTCCGGCAGCTTCGTGCGCGGGACGACGCCGTCTTGAGTGCAATAGCTCGGACTCAGTCGGCCGATCGCACCGAACGCTTGCTTGCGGCATTTCCAAAGGAGCAACCGTTGTTTCGCGTCCCGAGCACGTCGCACTTCACGAGCACCGTTCTGTTGGCAGATCGCTTCGATGCGGACCGCTTCGTCCTCGACGGCGACTTCCAAGCCATCGACTTCGATGAGCAACACAGCTCCGGCATCCAGCGGGAATCCAAAATGAAATGCGGCTTCGAGTGCGCCGATGATGCCTTGGTCCATCATCTCGAGCGCGGCCGGAACGATGCCGGCTCCGATGATCGCGCTAATCGCTTGCGTCGCGGCGGTGACGGTCTCGAACACGCCGAGGAGCGTGCGATACGACTCTGGATTGCGTGTCAGCCGGACCCAGACCTTCGTGCAAATGCCGAACGTGCCCTCGCTGCCGACGAACAGCCCGGTCAAATCGAACCCCGGCCCGTCCTCGCACGGTCCACCGAATTGCGCGATTGATCCGTCCGGCATGACAGCCTCGACACCAAGCACATGATTGACGGTGACTCCGTACTTGAGCGTGTGCGGTCCGCCACTGTTGGTCGCGACGTTGCCGCCGATCGTACAGGCCCCTTGGCTCGACGGATCGGGAGCGTAGTGGTAGCCAGTCTCTTTGAGATGATTTGTCAGATGTAAGTTGACGAGTCCCGGCTCGACGACGGCGTAGCGGTCGCGCACGTTGACTTCGAGAATCTTTTTCATCCGCGTCAATGTGATCATCACCCCGCCGCCGACCGGCAGTGTCCCGCCAGCCAAGCTGGTTCCTGCTCCACGTGGAATGAACGGGATGTTGAGTTCGTTGCACAACCGTACGACCGCGACGACCTGCTCGGTCGAGATTGGAAACACGACGACGTCCGGCACTTTCTTCTCGACCGTGTAGCCGTCGCATTCGTAGACGAGCAATTCCTCGGCGTTGAACAGCAGTCCGTCGTCACCAACGATTTCGCGAAGGCGGGTGATCAGCGGCGAAGTTGAGACCATGAAGCATTACCTTGCAGTACGGCGATTCCAGACGAGGCATTGCCTCGACTGGTATTCCATCGTGGGAATTGACAGCGGAAATGTAGCAGATGCGAGCCTGAGAACTCATTCTCGCCGCAGACATGTCGCGCGCCATTGATTGAAAAATGTTGGCTCTCCGCCACTCTTGTTGATTCTTGTGTTGCCGATCCAATCAGCCGGAACGCGCTAGCGTCCGGTTCGGAACGTCAATCGTCGCCCGAACCGG
>JAYVQJ010000161.1:0-10967 GCA_043777235.1 Planctomycetia bacterium | reverse complement strand
AGTGCAACGAGTCCGCAGTACGGAGTACGGAGTACGGAGTACCGAATACCGAGTCGCAGTTGAACGTAAGCAACCCGTCGCTGCCTTCACTCGGAACTCGGAACTCGGAACTCGGAACTCCTCCCCCCGACCTCCTGCTGAATCTCGTCAACCGTGTCGCGAAACTGCCGCTGCCGCCGGTGACGATCGTGGATACGCGGAACGATCCGCACGTCTCGCGCGGAGAGGCGATCGGGCGGGCACTCGGCTCGCAGATGCAACTTGTGCTGCGGGACGGTGGGCAGATCATTTTATTCTTGAATCTGCGCGGGTTTTCGCCGGTTGTGTGGTGCAAAGCCTGCGGAGAAAGCGTCCGTTGTCCACACTGCGACATCACGCTGACGTTTCACAAGGACAAGAACCGCGTGCTGTGTCACTCGTGTGAATACGAGTCACCGCCGCTGACGAAGTGTCCGAGCTGTGCTCATCCGGGCGTGTACTACCTCGGCATCGGCACGCAGCGGCTGGAACAGGAAGTGAAGGCAAAGTTCGGCAAGGTGGTCTGCATCCGCATGGACAGCGACACGATGAAGAAGCCCGGCAGCCACGACGAAGCTCTCGAACGCTTTCGGTTGGGCGAGGCGAAGATTCTGCTCGGCACGCAGATGATCGCGAAGGGGTTGGACTTTCCGAACGTGACGCTGGTCGGAGTCATCAACGCCGACACGTTGCTGCATTCGCCCGACCTGCGCGCATCCGAGCGAACGTTTCAATTGATCGCCCAAGTCGCTGGCCGCACCGGCCGGTCCGAACGGGGCGGCCGAGTCTTCGTTCAATCGGCCTGTCCGACCGAACCGGCGATCGCACTCGCCGCGAAGCACGATTTTCTCGGCTTCGCCGCACATGAATTGAAGCACCGCCGCGAAGCGAACGCCCCGCCATTTCATTCGCTGACGCGAGTCATCTTTCGTGGCGCAAACGAGGACCGCGTGAAAACCGAATCGACCGCGATGGCAACGCTGCTGCGGAAAACGGCCGAACAATTGGCGGTGCCGGTGCGTGTTCTCGGCCCCGCGCCGTGTCAGATTACGAGATTGCGAGACTTGTGGCGGTTTCATCTGCAACTCTCCGCGGAGTCGCTGGATTCGATCCGCGATCTCTGGCGAGCGGCCGCTTCGCAGATCGTCCGCGTTTCGGACGTTGAATTTCAGATCGACGTTGAGCCGATCAATATGCGATGAACTTGTGAAACCCGAAATCCGATGCTCGAAATCCGAATGACGCCGATGCCTTCGGGTTTCGGGATTCATGCTTCAGACCTAGACTCCGCCGCACTTTCAAGGAACTCGCATGTCTGATTCGTCTTTGATCCCGCACACACCCGAATGGTTCGCTCGGCTGAAGGACACGCTCGGCGAGGCCGCGTGTCGGCAGTTGGGGTTGTTCGTGATCCCGCCGGATTGGGTGCTGTCGGTCGTGATCCCGATCTACAACGAGAAGGACCACTGGCGAACGCTGATCGATCGCGTGCGCGCAGTCCCGCTTCACAAAGAGATTGTGCTCGTCGACGATTGCAGCCGCGACGGGACTCGCGACCAGTTGCAGCAGTTTCAGGCCGAGCAACAATCTGGGCCGGCTGATCCGTGGAACAAATTCCAATTCGTCTTCCACGAGAAAAATCGCGGCAAAGGAGCGGCCGTTCGTACCGGATTTCAAGCCGCCAGCGGCGATGTCGTCATCATTCAGGACGCCGATCTGGAATACGATCCCTCCGAATATCCACGTCTGCTGGCTCCGATCATCGAGGGGAAAGCGGATGTCGTGTTCGGTAGCCGGTTCCTCGGCGATCAGCCGCATCGCGTGCTGTATTACTGGCATTACCTCGGCAACAAGTTCCTGACGACGTTGTCGAACTGCTTCACCAACTTGAACCTGACCGACATGGAGACCTGTTACAAGGTCTTCACGCGCGATGTCATTCAGAAGATCGCACCGACGCTGCGACAAGAACGTTTTGGCATCGAACCGGAAATCACGGCGAAGGTGGCTCGGCATCGCTTCCGCATTTTCGAGATGTCGATCAGTTATTCCGGACGCACCTACGATCAAGGCAAAAAGATCGGCTGGCGTGACGGGTTCAAAGCGCTGTACTGCATCATCCGCTACGGGCTGTGCGATTGAGTCGATGATTGAAGCCTGAAGCGCCAGCGAAGCCGGGACGAAAACAAACTTCGCTGGCGCTTCAGGCTTCAATGCCGAGCGACTCTACAGCTCTTCGGATGGCCCATCGCCGCTGGCCATGCTGCCGAGCGCGGTCAGCACGAAGATATTGATGTTCTCGGACAGAAACTTGACCGAGCCATCCGCAAGACAGAAATTTGCTCCCAGTTTGTGGCTGCTGCCGGGTGCCTCGAAGTGCTTGCCATTGATCCCCAGGCAACCGTCGCTGCAAGTGCTGAAGTGTGTCGCCGCGCCGCCGACCGCCCAGCCATCTTGGCTGGTGATTTGATTCAGGGTTGTTGAACTTCGATCGCGCAGACGCTGGACTTCACCGGTCATCAGCGTGTGCGACGTGCCGTCTTTGATCGACGCCATCGACGTGTGGCTGTTGACCCAGAAGATTCCTTTGCATTCCGACAGTGGCCGGCGACCGGTCTCGACCATCCAACTTTCGTGATTGCCGCAGTTGTGAAAGCCGTCGCAGCCACCGAGGCTCCCGCCGTAATCGGTTCCTCCGGCGGTCCATTTCTGAAACATGATGAGAGTATCGTCCCCTCCGCGAATCTCTGACCGCCGTGACGGGCAATAAAAGATCGGCAAGTTCCGCTTCGCGACCGACTCGTTGTCCAGCACGCTCTTGGAAACGTTCCACAACTTGAAGACGTTGCTCTGTTCCAACTGCGGCAGGACTCGCAGCATCCAACTGGTGCCGTGCATTCCGCTGGAAGTGCTGGCCGCTTCGGTCCAGACATCGACGGCGTCGAAGCTTGTCGCTGTTCCGCAATCGGTGACGGTGCTCATCGGAGTGGCGGCGACCGAGCCAGGCGGGAAACAGAGAGACTGATCGTGATAGTTGTGCAGCGCGAGCCCAATCTGTTTGAGATGGTTCTGGCACTGAGTCCGCCGCGCGGTCTCGCGGGCGTTCTGCACGGCGGGAAGGAGCATCGACACCATGATGGCGATGATGGCCATCACGACCAGCAGTTCGATCAACGTGAATCCGACTCGACGACGCGACATGATGTTTCCTCGGCGATCAACCGTTGCTGGCTGACGGCAATTGACCCGCTCGACGAGGATTATGTTCCGAAGACGCGCTGACTGTCAGTCTCGAACGACAACATTTACTGGGCATCAAAAGCAACAGGCCGAGCAAAACTTGCTCGGCCTGTTGGCTTTTGAATGATCTTGCGATCAATCATCACTCGTCCTTATTTGCCCTTTTTCGCGGTCTTCTTACCAGCGGCGGCCTTCGGGGACTTCTTCGCGGTCTTCTTTGCTGCTGCCATTGTCAGATACTCCTTTGAGACGGGTGCCGAGAACTGTGGCCGACCCTCTGGCACCCAAATTTGAGGGGCGGCATTCAGGATTCACTCCATTGATCCGTCGATCTCGACTGCTGACTTAACTTGGCTGGCGACTCTGAAATCGGCTGAGCACTTGTGTTCGTCAATCTGCGAGCGACTTGTACGACCTTTGGAAAAAGTCGTCAATCCCAACTTGTTGCTCAGCAAGCCGTTGACGATCTGGGCCGGAACGCAAACCGGTTTTCGACGGCCAATAGTTTTCGACGTAAAGCGGTAACGGTCATGAGAACTTTTCCGGCGCTTGCGATTTTTTTGGCGATTCGACTGCGACGCTCAACTCGCTCATGCTAAGCGGCTCACGAGACGCTCAAGCGGCCCTCTTCGCAACGTCGAACAATCTGGGGAACGAATTCGATTCGATGCTTCCCGTTCGCCAACGCCTGCGCGAGAATCCTCCGCCGTTTTGAAATCAATCCCTGTTGGCGATCACACTGAAAAGGTTGTTGGATGTTTGAGAAAGTCACTGCTGCTCCGCCCGATGCGATTCTTGGTTTGACCGAGGCATTCAAGAAGGATCCGCGACCGGACAAGGTCAATCTCAGCGTCGGCGTCTTCAAAGACGATCAAGGCCGCACTCCCGTTTTGAAATGCGTGAAAGAAGCCGAGCGACGTTTACTCGAAGCGGAAGCGACGAAGACGTATCTCAGTATCGAAGGCTCGCCGGAGTACGGTCGCGCGGTGCGCGAGCTGATGTTCGGAGCCGATCACGAAATCGTGAAGTCCGGCCGAGCCTGCACGGCTCAATGCCCTGGCGGTACCGGCGCGTTGCGTGTTTCGGCGGACTTCATCAAGAAGCTATTTCCATCCGCGACCGTTTGGTTCAGCGCGCCGACGTGGCCGAATCATCAAGGGATCTTCAAGTCGGCGGGCTTGAACGTTGCCAGCTATCCGTACTTCGACGCCACGAGAAACAGTCTCGACTTCGACGGGATGCTATCCGCGTTGAAGACCGTCGCCGCTGGCGATGTCGTCTGCTTACACGGCTGCTGTCACAACCCCAGCGGAGTCGATCCGACTCCGGCACAGTGGACGGCGATTGCCGATGTCCTTGCCGAACGAGGTGCGCTGCCGTTGCTCGACTTCGCCTATCAAGGCTTCGGTCGCGGGCTGAAGGAAGATTCCGCCGGCCTGTTGGCTCTCGCGCGACCCGGTGCCGAACTGCTCGTGGCCAGTTCGTTCTCGAAGAATTTTGGCTTGTACAACGAACGAGTCGGAGCACTGACGCTCGTCGCAAAAGACGCTGCGGCTGCCGAGATCGCACTCAGCCAGATCAAAACTTGCGTCCGCACGAATTACTCAAACCCGCCGTCGCACGGCGGAGCGATCGTCGCAACGGTGCTCGCGGATCCGGCTTTGCGACAGCAGTGGGACGCGGAACTCGCCGCGATGCGAGACCGGATTAACGGCATGCGGTCGCTGTTCCAGAAGTCGATGGAAGCTCGCAAAACCGGCCGCGATTGGTCGTTTATCACGCATCAAGTCGGCATGTTTTCGTTCTCCGGTTTGAAGCCCGAGCAAGTTGACGCCCTCCGCGAAAAGCACGGCATTTATTTTGTGCGAGACGGCCGGATCAACGTCGCCGGGATGAACGCGCCTTCGATGGATCGACTGTGCGATGCGATTGTGTCCGTCTTGTGAACCTTTGGAGTGCGGCGATTCATTGCCGCTTTCAATTGCGGCTTTGCCGCTTTCCGTCCCACCAAGTTGTTTTCGGGTCGTCATCAAAGAATGCGGCTTCGCCGCAAAGCCAAAGCGGCGATGAATCGCCGCACTCCAAATCAGGACCAAACATGAACCGCCGCCAGTTCATCGCTGCTCTCGGTCTTGGTGTGTTCCCGCTGCGAGAGTTGTCTGCCACCGATCCACCGTCCGAATCGAAACCGCTGACTTCCGGTCCCGCAACCGGCAAAGAAGTCCCGTCGTTCTTCGTTCGAGCGATCACCGGGCCGCAGATGAATCGGTCGGTCTGTTTCGTTTGCCGCAATGGAGATCGACCCGTTGTGATGATCCTGCTCCGCCGATTGGAGACCGGCACGTCGATCGTCCTGAAGGCCGTCGATGAACTCATTGACCGTCGTCGTGCGGACGGCTTGCGTGCGTTCGGCGTGATGCTCAGCGATGAGCCGAGCAAAGTTTCGCCGCATCTGCAAACGATCTCGTTCGATGAGAAGCTCAGTCTGCCGTTGGGCGTCGGCCCGGAAGCGTTGGCCGATCGCGACAGCTTGAGCGTCGATCCAGCCGCGAGCGTCACACTCGTCGCGTATCGGGACAAGAAAGTCGTCTGGACGTCTGCATTCCGATCGGTGGAACTGCGCGACGAACCGACGCGCACGCGCCGTCTGCGCGAAGTCGTCGCTCAAGCCGAATCGCTGCTGACAGCCAAGTAGCCCTGTCGTCTCGTAGCCCTGTCGCTCCGCGACAGGAACGCCGAACGCTTCACCGGCGTCGTTCGTGCGCTCGATCTGCAAGAACCAATCCACGGTTTGCGAGCGCTCTGCTTTCCTGTCGCGGAGCGACAGGGCTACGGCCGCTCGTGAATTCTCCGTGAAGACGCGACTCTGCTCGCGACTCGCCTTGACCCTTTTCCGTCCGTAGAAATAGTGTCCCCGTTTGGCTGAATGACTCTGGCCGAACACGCGATCCAAGGATGGTCGGACTGCGCGAAGGGAATCGCTCATGCACTTATTCTTTTCTGTTGGCGAGCCGAGTGGCGATCAACACGCGGCGCATCTGATTCGCGAATTGAAGCGTCGTCGCCCGCATGTCCGCTGCGTTGGCTTCGGTGGCGAGGAAATGAAAGCCGCCGGTTGCGAAATTCATTATCGGCTGACCGATCTCGCCATCATGGGAGTCTTCGTCGTCATCCCGCTGCTCTGGAAATTCTGGAAGCTGGCTCAGCAAGCAAAGCGATACATCGAGCAGCAGCGACCCGACGCGGTCATTCTGATCGACTACTCCGGCTTCAATTGGTTCATTGCGAAGTACGCCAAGCGCGCCGGTGTGCGAGTCATCTATTACGTCCCGCCGCAGGTCTGGGCGTGGTCCGAATATCGCATCTCACGCATCCGCCGCTGGGTCGATGACGTCTTGTGCGTGCTGCCGTTCGAGCCGGAGTGGTACGCGCAGCGCGGAGTCAAAGTCGATTACGTCGGGCATCCGTTTTTCGACGAAGTCGCTGAGCATCGCCTGAACGAAGAATTCCTCGACGACTGGTCCTCCACGAAGTACCGCAACGTCGCGATCCTTCCCGGTTCGCGAGACAGCGAAGTCCGCCACAATTTTCCGCTGATGGTCGAGACGATGCGCCGCTTGAATGAACGCCATCCGAACGTTCGATTTTTGGTCGCGTGCTACAAAGAAAAACATCGCCGCTTCTGCGGGACGTATTTAATGACTCACGCCAACCGATTGCCGGTGCATCTCTTTGTCGGCAAGACCCCGGAAGTGATCCAGGCTGGCGAGTTCTGCCTGATGGTCAGCGGTTCGGTCAGCCTGGAAGTCCTCGCGCGCGGCAAGCCGGCCGCCGTGATGTATTGGTGCGCGTGGCCGATGTATCTCGTCTGCCGCATCGTGGTGAATATCAAGTACGCCTCGCTGCCGAACCTGTTCGTCAATCGCGAGGTCATGCCCGAATTCCTCTTCGTCGGCGGCGGAAAGAAACCGCTCACCGCACTGACCGAAGTCCTGCACGGCTGGCTGAGCGTCGACGACCGCCTCAACGCCGCGCGTCACGAGATGTCCGACCTGCGTGATCGCTTCGCTCAAACTGGAGCGACGTGCCAAGCCGCCGAGTTGATCTGCCAGCGACTCGCCCCGAGCGAAGCCATTCCGGCCACAAGAGCCGCGTAATATTTCGTCACGGATGAGTCGTACCAATCAATTCCTTTGGGCTGAGTTCGTTGTGATGAGTCCCGCCAGGGACAACCGACAATAGCCCAGCGATTCATCGCTGGGGCCGTTGAACGATGCGGCAAGAAAAGTCCCGTCAGGGACGACAGAGCACGACTCGTTCTGTCGTCCCTGCGGGACTGAATCGTTCTTGGCAATCCGTCTGTCCCAGCGATGAATCGCTGGGCTATTGTCGAATGTCCCGATGGGACAAACTGCTCCACGTCCATCGTGGCGCCATCGTTCGACGCTGTTCACGGCTTCGTCGTGTTCAATGGAAAACAGACGATCGAGGTCAATTTGGTGCCTTCCTTCTCTGGCGGCCAATTGCTGATGCTGAGTTTGCTGACCAGCAACCATTGCACTTGCAACGCTGCTTCTTCACCCGTGCGTGGCCCAGTGGATGGGACAAAATGCTGTTGCCCCGGGCCGCCGCTCAGAAGCAATGGAGTCTTCGCACGGACCAATCGGTCGCCGACAGGCACGTCAAACGGAAAGCCCTGCGGCCGGAATTCCATTGGCTGTTCCGTCCACGGATCGACCGGGAGTCGATCCAAGTACGGCCCGACTAATTCCTCCAACTGTGTCGGCCATTGGCCATGATCGAATTGAAACGCTCGCAGCGCGAGCATGGCCAGCAACGCGCGCCGCTGAAGCTCGATCTGGCCGAGTTCGTTCACATACTGCTGCACGACATGGGGATGACTCCAATGGAAGGGGATGCTGCGAGTCGTGACTTGGAGTATCTCCCTCAGCCCGCGTCTGAATCCCGGCTCCGTCTTTTGAATGAAACACAATTCCCCGTAGCCTCGATTTGAATTGGGGGAAACGCATTGGCTGAGGTCTGATTCCGCCCTCATCACCGACAAGTCCAGCAATCGCTCCTCACGCAGTCGTTCCCAAAACACCAAATACTTCAGCCAGGGCGCATCTTGCCAGCGGCGATCCAAATTCGTCCGCTCAGCCGCGTAGTCCGAGTAGATGACGTCGAAGATCCGCAGTCCACTCGGTCGGTCAGGAACAAGCAGACTGTGCAACGGACGCAGCGGTGTGTTACCGGGCCGTCCCAGTGCCTCGCGCAACGAATCCCCTGTCTGTTGCGGATGCCGAGCCCACGCATGCAATAAATTCCAAACATGGTGCTCAAGTGGGACACACCGCACAAATGAGTCCCAGCCGCCGTGTTGTCGCAAGTGTTGGCTGAAGCGGTGCAAGACCAGGATTTGATCCAATGCCGAGTCCAGTCGCCCCGCATCCATCTCCGCTTCTGCGGCCAGCGAAACCAACATTGCCAAGCGGCTGAGGCTTCGCAACGCCGGGCCTCCTCGAACATCCTCGCGTTCTCGGATTTCAAAAATCGGCTGAGCAAACGCGCAATCCGGTTCGCGTGCGAGCCGTGCCGCCTCGGCCAACTGTTGGGCATGTTGCGTCACCCATTCGCGATTCTGCAAGCCGGCCCACGTCAGTTCACCGGCCCGCAAGTTGAAAAGACCGGCACCGGCTTGGACTACTTTCTCCTCATCGTTCGGGAACAATGGATGAACTCGCTGGAGTCGGCGACAAACAGGATCGCCAACAATCGACTCCGCCACGCGAAGCCATTCGACCGCCGTCTGTCTCGCGGCCATCGAAGAGGGAGCTGACTTCTCTGCCAGAAGCTGTCGCCATTCGCCGCCCGCGTCAGGAATCTCCCAAACGCGATACATCGGCACGCCGATCAGTGTGACGAGTGACGGCACGACGCACGCCATCACAACCTTCAGCCATGAGCGAACTGAGTTCCGCTCTTCCATCCAATCCGACATCCTCGCGAACGATGCCAGCAACAAGCCGACGATCAATGGCAACACTGCCAACTCCGAAGGGATTGCGTGATACACCGTCGACAACTCCTGCCACCTGAACGCGACTCCCGCCAGCACGATTCCCACGGTGGAAGCAGTCACCGCACGCGGAATCAACAGCGACACTGCCTGCCCCACGGCGAAGCACAAGCCGACCGCATAAACCGCGTCGGCATATAGTCGAATCAGGCCTTTCACGTATTGCTGAGGATCACTCCATAGACTCGGAACACGCCACCATTCACTATTACCTATTCTCAAAGTCACGATCGCGTTGAACCATTGATGCCACTTGAACCCAACACGATCCGGTCCCGCGCCCGAACTTGCGAGCGTGGCGATCACCAACGCTGCGACCAGTAATGCCAACAACATCGAAGTGAACCAGACCCCCTGCTTGGCCAACCACATCGCCACCGGCGACACCCCGTGACCGGCGAAACTGCGGAACTGCCGTTCCGACTGCTGAGCTTGATATGACCAGACTCCAAACACAAAGGCCATCACCGCCAGCACCAGCGCCGATTCGCCCATCAAGAGTTTGTCACTGGACTTTGCAAACAGCCGTTGACTCACGACCAATGTCCCGACCACCAGTCCCAAGAACATCATCACGCGCCGAGCCGACCGCCACTCCAACCACAACAGTCGCCGAGCCTCCCGTTTCCACGACGGCAACGATTCGTCCGGCAAACAAAAGCCGAACGGCCGAACGAGCACTCGCCAATCGCGACTTTGTTTCGCTGCCGTGTGTGCAGAGCTTTTCAGCCGCTCGCGTCTTGCAGTCACTCGCCGCCAACCATCGAGCAACAACTCCACCAACTTTGGCCAACGATTCTCGTCCCACGTCTGCACGAGTTGCGAACTGACGAGCAACAACAATCCCGGAATCATCACCAGTCGCACCGTCCAATCGAGCGCGAGGGAATTCGCTTGCTTCGAAGGCAACAACTCCAAAAACACGGGCACAACCAACGGCGTCACCGCTGCTGCGACGGTGGTCAGAATCAGGCACGGCATCACGCGACGAAACAGCAACGAAAAGAACAAGCCCCACGAGAACAGTCCCGTGCCCCATGCCAGAGCGAGCATTCCCTGTGAGGCCAGCGACGCATCCGGATACCAGCGATCCCAGATCCGCTGCCACGGGGCCAACATCCAGGCCACCAAATACAAAATGGCGAGCAGCGCCGCCGTGCTCAGTAGATTCATCAGCACCTTCGTGCTCAGTAATGCCAGCGGCGGCGCGGCAAGCCGACAGAGCAATTGATCGGTTCCTTCTTCACGCTCACCCGCGAATGCCATCGCCGCACACGCCAGCGAGTACACCACAGGCAAGAAAAACGCGATGGCGAATACCCACGTAGATTGCTGGTAAGGATTGTTTGCCGACCTCGCGAGCCCCAACTGCATCACGAACGCCATCGCCAGCAGCGACAGCCACAACGCTCGCAGTGTGCGGAGTTCTTTCCAAACCAAGCGGTGCAAAATGGTCGTGTTCATGGCCAGCTCTCTTTCGGAGGTTGGGCACTCTTGCCCGACCAATCCCCTCAATGTTTGGCGAGCCGGTGGGCGTCAGCCCAATGGCACTCACTTTGTGAGCGGCACGGCGCTAGCCGCCGGTAATTCACCGGAAAACGTCGATCTCGAATTACCGGTGGCTAGCGCC
>JAYVQJ010000160.1:0-2810 GCA_043777235.1 Planctomycetia bacterium | reverse complement strand
ATTTTTAGCGACGATGCACGAGGCGCAAGATCAACTCAACGTGCAGCACGCGAAATCGCCAGACGACGGGCTCCATTTGTGGTGACGCTTCTACGGTTGTGTTCCCAGGGTCGAGAGCGTCCGACTTTCCGACATTAGGAGTCCGGTTTGTGGAAGTGTCCGACACGCATGAACCTTGGGGGGCGAATTGGTAAGGTGGTGCAACTCGATTCATGCACCACAAGATGAACCACTGCGATGAAAACGCCTCCCGTCGATCTGGACCAACTGCTGCGCCTGCGACTGGCGGTGGCCCGCTTTGGTGAAATGGACGGTTCGCGATGGTGGAATACGCGCGGTTTGCTGGGACCAATCGGAGAGAAGGCACTCTCACGCGGATTTCCGAAGACACACTACTTCGCCCAGGCCAAGATCGTCTTCACCGTTGCCGCCGAGCGATGCCGCGAAGTTTTTGATCCGCCTCACTCGGTCACACTCTGGAACCTCCCGGCGGACATTGAAGATCGCTTCGAGTCGAACTGGTCGCACTGGATTGAGCGTGCAACCGACTGGTCGCCGTTTTTCGCCGAGCTTGCCACTCCCAAGTCTGGCGATCTGCTGGAAGAAGCCAGTCGTCTCGGCTTGGCGGACGATGCGATTATTCAAGACGCTCGGCAACTTCGGCGTTCGGCGGAGAACCGCGCCGTCCCGCTGCCTGTCGAGGCTGGTGTGAGCAATCGAACCATCGCACTGCTGGGGTTGGGATTCTTCCGGGGTGAGCCAGGAACGCCGGCCATCCCCTTCATGAAGCTGGGAGGATGACTCGAATGCGTCGTCCTCGCTCAATGGAGATTTCGTCGTTCACGATCATCAAGGGATCGCTGATCCCGGAGACCTACGCGGCATTTCAAGCCAGGAACTTTGACGAAGACGTCACGGCCAACTACGACCGTTTCAAACGAGACAACACGCTGGGTGCCAAGAGCACCAACTGGCTCCGAGACGTCGTCTTTGTTCTGCATCGGCGATTCGATCCGGTCGAGCACGATCGCGCTCTCGTTCTGCTCGCCAAGGCCAACTGCTCGATGGTGGTCTGGAAGCCGATCCTGCTGTGGCACATGACGCGGGATGAGTTCTTGCTGCGGGATTTCATCGTCCGGTGGCTGGCCGCCGAGTTCACAGCCGGCCGGTATGCCATCAGGACCAACGATGTCCTGAGTTACTTCTCGACTCTCCCACCAGAGCACGCCCAGGCGGTGACGGAGTGGAGCGAATCGACTCGGCTTCGAGTCGCAGCCGCATTACTGAAGATTCTCACGGACTTCGGTCTGCTGAGCGGCACGGCGGTCAGGCAATTTGCTTCGTATCACCTGCCCGATGAGAGCTTCCTGTACTTGCTGCACGCCATCACGGAGACGGAGCCGAACGCCCGCAAGGTTGTGGACTCTCCCGACTGGCGTCTGTTCTTCATGACGCCGGCCGATGTGGAGCAGTCCCTGTTTCGGCTGCATCAGTTTCGCAAGTTGCACTACGAGGTGGCTGGAAGTCTGGCTCAACTCAAGTTGCCATGTCGTTCGGCCAGCGAATTCGCTCAAGGGGTGTGCGTATGAGTGATTGGAAACAACGTCTGACCAGCGGGCTGGAGCCGGTTCTGGAGGCGACTGATCACCGAGCGGCGCTGTCCCGGTCAGTCGTTGCTCTTCGTAATTGACGAAGTCGGCCAGTTCGTCGCCCGCGACGTGCAGAAGATGCTCGACCTGCAAAGCATCGTGCAGGCACTCGGCCGAGTCGGACGCGGCAAGTTCTGGATCGTCGTCACGTCCCAAGAAAAGCTCTCCGAACTCGTGGGAGGTCTCGAAGGCAAGACCGTTGAACTGGCGCGTCTGATGGACCGCTTCCCGCAGGAGTTGCAGGTCCATTTGGAACCGTCCGACATTTCGGAAGTCACCAGCAAGCGTGTGCTGTCCAAGAATGCGGACGCCCAAAAACTGTTGCGGACCAAGTTCGAGGAGAATCGAGGACGCTTGGCCGGCAGCACTCATCTCACGGCGGACATCAAGCTCCCCGAACTGACCGCCGAGCGGTTCGTGGACCTGTACCCTCTGCTGCCTTATCAGATCGACCTCATCATTCAGGTTGTGTCTGGCCTGCGCACGCAAGGGGGTGCGAGCAAGCATGTCGGCGGAGCCAACCGCACGATCATCAAGCTGGCTCAGCAGCTCCTCATCAATCCAGCCGTCAATCTCGCCGACGAAGCGATCGGCCAACTCGTCCGCATCGACCAGATTTATGATTTGGTCGAGACCAACATCGACAGCGAAGTCCGTGGCAAGATCATCGAGATTGCGAAGTTGAAGTTACATCCGTTGGCGGCACAAGTTTGCAAGGCCGTGTGCCTGCTCTACTTCGTCAAGAGCGTGCATCGCACGGCTGAGAACATTGCCGCGGCGTTGCATCCGGCGGTTGACGGCGACTCGCAACTCCCGGCGGTGAAGGAGGCGCTCGATGCGCTCCTGAAGGCTCACAAGATTCGTCTCGGTGATGATGGCTATCGCATCCCCTCGCCGGCTGAGGACGATTGGGAAACGCAGCGAGCCAAGATTGATCCTCGTGCCGGCGACATTCATCGCATTCACGGTGAGATTGTCACGCAGCTTTGGGAGCCGCAGCCCAGCCATGCTCTGCAAGGAGTCAAAGTCTTCAAGGCCGGGCTGCATCTCAACAGCAAAGAGCTGGTCGTTGGCGACATCACGGTGCAGCGTCAACTCGCCACAGATGGGCCGGAATTTCAAACGGCCGCCGCCGAGCATCGCACGCGGAGTCAGCTTGAA
>JAYVQJ010000159.1:0-2813 GCA_043777235.1 Planctomycetia bacterium | reverse complement strand
ATCCGATGGCTTACGTCGATAGCAACATCGTGGGCTTCGCGAACATCCTGGAAGGGTGCCGGAAGATTGGGGTGGAGCATCTGGTGTATGCGTCCTCGAGCTCCGTCTATGGCGCGAACACCACGATGCCGTTTTCCGTGCATGACAACGTGGATCATCCATTGAGCCTTTACGCCGCCACGAAGAAGGCCAACGAACTGATGGCTCACACCTACAGCCACCTGTTCGCTCTGCCGACGACCGGCCTGCGGTTCTTCACCGTCTACGGCCCGTGGGGACGGCCCGACATGGCGCTGTTCCTATTCACGAAGGCGATCCTCTCCGGCAAGCCGATCGACGTTTTCAACAACGGCCAGATGCGCCGCGACTTCACCTTCGTGGACGACATCGTCGAGGGCGTCGTCCGCGTCGCCGACAACATCCCGACCGGCAACCCGAATTGGAGCGGCGATCATCCCGACCCGGCGACCAGCAAGGCTCCCTACAAAATCTACAACATCGGCAACAACCAACCGGTCGAACTGCTGTACTTGATCGAGACGCTGGAGAAATGCCTCGGCAAGTCGGCCGAGAAGAATTTTCTTCCAATGCAACCCGGCGACGTCCCCGCGACGTATGCCGATGTCGATGACCTGGTTCGCGACGTCGGCTTCAAACCGGCGACGCCGATCGAGACCGGCGTGGCAAAATTCGTCGAGTGGTATTGCAGCTATCATGGGATTTGACGCAGATCAGAGTGCGTGGCCGATTGACTCAAAAGAGTGTGGCGTGAACGTAGGCACGCTCATTTCCGAGCATTTCTCGCGGTGAAATTCGTGTTGCCGCTTTTTTGCGAGGCGAACTAGCATCCCGCTCCTTTCTGACCTGCCTCCTCTTCCTACCTTTCCATTCGCTTCACTTCCCTGGTTTGTTTTTCCACATGCGCATTGGGCGATCACTCAACGTGTGCCGCCTTGCCGCGAGCCTTGCGCTTTTGCTGGGCAGTTCGGGCTGTGTTCACGTTTTTGATTTTGGGAAGAGCCAGAGTCCACAAGCGAGCTATGAACCGTCGCGCGCGGAATCGGCTGCGGTTGTGTCGCAATCAGGGATGCCGTCGATCGGTGCGAACACGTCCTCTTCGATGATCCCGACGGAAGGAACGCTGCCGGTTCCGAGTGTGCCACCGGTCGTCAATCTCGACACGATGCCTCGGCGGCCGTTGCCGCTGCAAGAGGCGGTGCTGATGTCTTTGCAGAAGTCGGAGATCGTGCGCACGTTGAGTGGGTCGGTGAAGATCGAGCCGGTCACGACCTTCGATCCGGCGATTGCGGATGCGGAGTTTCAGAAAGAAGCGACTCGGTTCGATCCGCGAGCCTCGGCGGGTTATTTTGGGAATCGAATCAATCAGCCCCCGAGTTCGTTTTTTGGGCCGGGCTTGCCGGAGAACACGCGGCGTGACGAAGCCAACTTCGCGGCCAGTCTCGACAAACTCTGGCCGTGGGGAACGACGACGCGGATCGCTTACGACCCAGGACTGGGATATCTCTTTTTTCCGCAAGGATCATCGACCGGATTTAATCCAGCCTACACAACGGCAACGATCTTTGAGGTTCGGCAGCCGCTACTCCGTGCGGGAGGTTGGAAGGTCAACGTGGCTCCGATTCGGATCGCGGCGGCACGCACCGATCAGTCACAGTGGGAAGTCACGCAAGTCATGCTCGCGCAACTGCGGAGCATCGCGGATGCGTATTGGAAGCTGCACGCCGCGCTGATTGCATTGCAGGCAATCGACTCGGTCATGCCGTTGGCGGACGAAGCGGTGCGAGTCGAGCAGCTTCGATTGGAGGCGCAACGTTCGATCTACGCCGACGTCGCGCGCGCCAGCGTGAATCAGGAAAAGCTGCGGCAGCAGAAGGCTCAGGCTCAACTCAACGTGCGGCAACGCGAGTTCGACTTGCGGCAGCTTCTCGGTATGTCGTCATTTGACGGCACATTGCTGACGCCGATCGACGTGCCGCAGCAAGGCCCACAGAACTTTGATGTCGCGACGCTCGTGCAAACGGCGTTTCAGCGTCGTCCAGAATTGAATCGACGCCGAGCACGCCGCGAAGAACAAGAATGGCGATTGGTCGCGGCTCGCAACGGGTTGCTGCCGCAATTGGACCTGCGAACTTTGGCGCGCGTCAACGGACTGAACTCGCAACTCGACAACTCGCTCAACCAAATGTCGACGTTTCAGTACACGGATTTCACGGTCGGAGTCGAATACTCAAGGCCGCTGGGCAATCGCCGTGCAAAAGCGGAAGTGCAATCGGCTGAGCTGTTGCTGATGCGAGAACTGTCGCTGCTCCGCGGGTTTGAAGACCAAGTGCAATTCGAGTTCGCGTCGCTGACCGCCGAACTGAAGACGACTTGGGAGCGCTACGAAAGTGCGATGCGTCAAGTGCGACACACGCAGGAGTGGTTGCGGCTGGCTCGAATTCGCTTCTCCAGCCCACCGGCAGCGAATCGTGCCGACGACTGGTTGTTGCTGGCGTTGTACGACTTGCAAATCGCGATGCAGTCCTACATCGACTCGCTCAGTACGGCGAGTCGCACGCTCGCGGATTACAACACGCTGCTGGTTCGCATCGACGAGGCACAAGGAACGTTACTCGAACGCTGGCAGATCGAATTCGCCGGAGGTGCGAACCCGGCCGTGCCGCCAATGCTGGCGATCCCCAACGACATGGGCGGACATTCGACCGGGCCGTGACAACGTAATACCGATCGCAGAAAATGACTGCGCTGTGTGAAGCGCTCGGCTCATCACGCGGAGCGGTGATGGCTACGTA
>JAYVQJ010000158.1:0-2813 GCA_043777235.1 Planctomycetia bacterium | reverse complement strand
GGGGTAGACCGGTCGAAATTGCTCGCAACCCCAGGGTAGCCGCGAGGCGCGGCAACCCTGGGCTATGAGTCATAATCCCGTTGGGATAAGGACAATCCTCTCCGGCCAAACGACAACTCGCTGCCAAATTCCAACTCTCGGAAGTTAATCATGCACTGCCTCTTCGTGAATCGCCGGAGTTGCTTCGCCGAGTGGTGAGGGATACATAGCTGGGACGTTGTGGAGTTGCGTGAAGGGGAGTGAGTGGCGATGGCTCCGATGCCGAAGATTCTGTTGTTTAGCCGGCGGCGAGACCGCATGTCGGCGTTGGCCGAGCAGCTTGGCGGCAAGTTTGATGTCGTGTCGTCGGAGTCGGTCGAGTCGGGATTGCAAGAACTCCGAGAAGGAAGCTTCTCAGGAGTTTTTTTATGCGGCGACGAGACGGCTTCTGCCAGTGCGATGATTCAAGCGGGCGGGTTGCTCGATCAACTTCCCGATGGATACGCGTTGCTCGACTTGAACGAGCGTGTCGTTTGGAGCAACGCTTCGCTGCTGCGGCTGGCCGGTCGGGAATCTGGCGGAGAAGGGTTGCCGTTCTTTGAATTGTTTGAGTCGGCTGAGTTGCAAGGCCCGGATTTCACGCCGATCAACACGGCGTTGGCGTCGAATCAATCGACGCACGGTTTGATGCAGGTCGCCGGCGCGCGCTGGGTGGAGTTGCAGATCACTCCGGTTTTTGAGAAGTCGTCGGAGAATCCGCTTGGCTTGATTGCGTTCGTACAGGACGTCACGACGGAGATCAACGAACGTGACCGGATGAAGGCGATTCATCAAGCGGGCTTGGAACTCGGCGATCTGACGCCAGATGAAGTGCTCGAAATGGGTTGGGAGGAGCGGAAGGAACTGCTCAAGGCCAAGATCGTCCATTTCACGAAGGACTTGCTGAAGTTCGAGACGGTTGAGATCCGGCTGTTCGATCACGCGAACAAAAAGCGGTTGGTCCCGCTGCTCGTGTACGGCATGGAGCAAGCCGCCGTCGAACGAGAACTCTTCGCCGAGCCGACGGGCAACGGAGTGACCGGATACGTCGCGGCGACCGGCAACAGTTATCTCTGCTTGGACACGGCGAATGATCCGTTGTATCTCGTCGGCAATGCAGCGGCTCGCAGTTCGCTGACCGTGCCGCTCAAGCGACACGAGGAAATCCTGGGGACGTTCAATGTCGAAAGGTCGCAAGAGAACGCCTTCAACGAGACAGATCAGGAGTTCCTCGAACTTTTCAGCCGCGAAGTGGCCGTCGCGATCAATACGCTTGAGTTGCTCGTCGTGCAGCAGGGAGCCGCCGTCAATGAGAGCATGTCGCGCATCTTGCGGCGAGTCGCTCAACCGGCGGACGACATTCTGGTCGATGCGTCGCAGTTGCTGGAACGGTTCATCGGCCTCGATCCCGAATCGACGACTCGGCTGCAACAGATTTTGCAGCACACGCGCGAGATTAAGCAGTTGATCCAAGAGGTCGGCAAAGAGGTCGCCGTCCCCGGAGTAGTCCCCGATGCTGCGGCGGTTCCGGCACATCCGCTGGTGATGGGCAAACGAATTCTGGTCGTGGACAACGATGCTTCTGTGCGCGCGGCTGCTCGCGAGTTGCTGGGGCAACTCGGCTGTAACGTCGAGGCGATTCATTGCGGCAAGGAGGCGTTCGCGCTCGTGCGGGCGATGCACTACGACCTCGCGATTGTCGATATCAATCTGTCCGACATGACCGGCTTCGAGTGCTTCCGCGACCTCAAGCAAATTCACGAGAACCTGCCGATCATCCTGATGACCGGTTTTGGTTACGATCCTGGCCACTCGATCGTGAAGGCTCGGCAGATGGGGCTGAAGCATGCGCTTTACAAACCGTTCCGCTTGGACCTGCTGCTGACGGCCGTCGAGGGTGCGCTCAGCCCGCCGACGGAAACGAAGTTGCCCGTGACGTCGTGAATGCGTGCGGCTGTTCGGCTTTCCTCCCGCGGAGCGAGAGGGCTACATTGCCCGCGATGCTGAACGAGCCGACCACAACTCTGCGACTTGCGTTTGACCCGGTGTGGTCGTTGCCGGTTTCGTTGCTGACCGCGATCGGGTTGATCGTCTTCGTGCTGCTGACGTATCCGCGTCGAGTTCGTCATCTGCCGCCCGTTTCGCGGCGATTGCTGGTTGCTCTGCGAGTGCTGCTGGCACTGACGCTCGCCCTCGCGATTCTGCGACCGGAGATGCAGTGGACGAAGAAGAGTCGCAAGGCGGCGATGCTGGCCATACTCGGTGACAGCAGCCGTTCGATGCAGACGGCCGATGGTCCGGCGAACGCGACTCGGCGAGCGATGTTGGTGAAGACGTTGCAAGAAGCAGAACCGACGATCGCGAAGTTGAAGAAGGAAATGGAAGTTCGCTATGCGGACTTCGATCGCGAGCCGCACTCGGTCGATAAGCCCAATCCTGCGGCTCTGGGCGAGCAGACGGCAATCGGTTTTGCGTTGGAGTCGATCCTGCGTGAGGCTCAGGCCAACGGATTGTCCGGCATTATTCTGCACAGCGATGGCGCACAACGAGCATTGCCGCCACACGATGTCGATCCACGAGCGATCGCTCGACGACTCGGCGAGCTACAGATTCCGATCTTTCCGGTGGCGTACGGCACGACGGGAACGACCGACACGTCGCTCGACTTGATCGTTCAAGACTTGCTGATCGATCCGTATGCCTTCGTGAAAAAGACGGTGCCGCTGCGAGCCAAACTACGAGTGCTCGGAGCCGCCGGCAAGAAGTTGACGGTGCGGCTGCTGGTCGAAGATCTG
>JAYVQJ010000157.1:0-11020 GCA_043777235.1 Planctomycetia bacterium | reverse complement strand
CCAATTCCAAGCAGGCGTAAAAGCCGTGGAAGGTTGAAGTGAAACCGGTCTTTGAGTCACCGACGATGATGGCCGGTCGAAAGACCGTTGGCGGGCTGAGAAACTTCGCGGAACGGACCAGCTTCTCGGCGGCGATTTTGCTTTCTTCGTAGGGGTTGCTCAGCTTCTGTCCGAGGTCGAGTTCATTCTCCATGATGCGACCGGTTCGCAAGCCAGCGACGTAAGCGGTCGAGACGTGATGAAAGTCGCGAATGCCCGTTTCTTCACAGAGATCGAGAACGTTTTGCGTCCCTTTGATGTTCGAGCGATACGGCTCACCATCTTCGCTGGTGGCGACGAAGCTCAAGCTCGCAGCATTGTGGAGCACGCTGTCGCAGTTCTGATCGATCCAATGTCGAGCGGTCGCATCGAGTCCGAGGAAAGGCTCGGTGATATCACCTTCGAGCACGTAAGGCCGCGGCATTTCGCGTTGGAGCAGATCCTCCCACGTTCCCATGAGGGCTTCGATGCGGTCCTCGGCCGATTGCCGGCGGCTGCTACGAACCACGGCCGCGACCGGCACATCGGCCAGTAAAAGGTCTCGAAGAAGGTAGCGACCCAGCAGGCCGGTCGCTCCGGTCAGAAGTAGGTGATAATTCATCGTTTGGAATTCAGAGGTGGAAAAAAACGGGTGGGATTCGAGGCGGGATGTGACCATCCCAGACGACGACCGGCACGATTTGACATCGCCCGGATACTCGTGGGGATTCTAGACGGTCAAAGAGGTTTCACAACCAAATTTTCCTACGCAAGTACCAGGAATTGTCGGTTCAGCCCGTTTTGCTCCGACCGAAAGACAGAATCGGCAGAGTTTCAACAACCGGATAGTCGCAGCGTTCTGCAATCCCCGAAGTGCCTGGTCGAATTTCGTCGAAAGTGACAACGAAACTCCAGAAGCTGGCTACGTCCGAGGATTCTGTTCGTTCGCGCGGAAGATCCGCAGGTTCATCCGATCTCGGAGGCGTTGCAGGAAGTGTGGACCTTGCAACGGAGTGCCGGGATCAACTTGGGCCGCAGCTAGTTCCGCCAGACGCTTGGTGTGGAAGAACCCCAGCATGCACGGCAACAACACGGAGTCGCCGATCAGTGACATTGTCAGGGTTGCTCCCATTAACCAGCCGAACAGGGCGGTTGGGCCAAAACTGCTAAACGTCAGCGCCAACATGCCGATCGACATGATGACCGTCGATTGCATGATCGGTGGACCGGTCTGCTGTAACGCGATTCGCGTGGCCTGCGCTTTATCGCCAGTCGCCTTTAACTCTTCTTGGTAACGAACCAGCATGTGGAACGAGCCATCCACTGCGATGCCGAGGGCGATGCTGCCAGACATCATCATGCTGATGTCCACCGGATGACCGATCCATCCTAAGAAACCGAAGACGATCGCGATGGGCGCGAGGTTCGGCAGCATTCCGATGAATCCGGCATTGAACCACCTCAGCGAGACGATCATCACCAACATGATCGACCAGAACGCGTAAACGAAGGATGACCAGAAGCCAGTGTAGATGTCCTTCTGCGCCTGTTCGATCAATGGCGAGATCCCGGTCAGTTTGACCGGAGCGTCTGCCAGCTTGGCTTTCAATTCTTCCAGAGTCTGTTGACCGAAGCCGCGGCTGTCCGGGGAAAGATTGGCAGAGATCCGCCAGTATTGCTCGCCGCCTGCCAGGAAGTCGTTGTCCTTTTGACGCTTTGTCGCTCGATCCAACAATTGCGTCAGAGCCAAGCCGCTGGGCATCTCGGCAGGAAACATCGACGCCAGCGATGTCGTGTGCGAGACCAAGGGATGCGAAGCAATCTTCGCTTCCAATTGGCGGACGTAATCCAACTTCGCGACAAACGGCATTGAGGCCAATTGTGGATTACGTCCGAAGTCGACGGTGGTCTCGATCGTGTCGGTGTTCGTCAGGTCTTCTTGAATACGTTGGACATCGCGGAGCAGGACACTGTTCTTCGGAAAGAATTCCAGAGGGTCGATGTGCGAATGCAGCCAGATCATGCCGACGCCACACAACAGCGTGGCAACCACTCCGACCGCGACCACTTGCTTGCTGCGGACGAGGCACCAATCCGAAAACCGAACGAACCAACCGCTCGTTACGGCTTCCTCGTTTTGACGACGGGGCGGGCAAACAGCGATCACTGCTGGCGTCAACACGAGTCCCACAACCAACGAGACAACACTTCCCAACGTGCCGGCCCAGCCGAACTGGCGCACGGGAATGAATTCGCTGACGCACAGAGAAACCGAACCGATGGCTGTGGTGAACGTCGCCAAGAAGCAGGGTTTCACCGCGTGATGAAACATGACCTGAAAGCGATCCGATTCTCCCTCGGCATTCACATAGTAGCTCAGCAAATGCACGCAGACTTCGAGTGTGAAGACCATGACCATCACTGGCAGCGCGTCGATGACGAAGTTCATTTCGCCGCCACACCATTTCAGAATCGCGATCGTCAATTGCGTGGCGAAGATCGTCAGTCCCAGAATCATCCCGGTCAGACGCCAATCTCGAAGCTGAAAGTAGAGCAACCCAAGGCAGATCACCATTGAGATGAAGACATACTTCTTGTTCGTTTCGCGACCGCCCAAACGATTGAGTTCGTCGATCACGACCGGTGCGCCAGCAATGTTGACGGCATGGCCTTCGAGTTGGCAGTACTTCAAGACGTCTCGAATCGAAGTGACCGCCGCCGAGCGATCTTTGATGCCGTGATCCGAAAGCGTCACGACCACGCCGACTCGTTCTCCCGTGGGAGAGATGAACAATCCGCGCAGACGCTGATCGATATCCGCGTCGGTGACGGACAGTTCGCGCATCATGGATCGCATGCGCTGCGGGGTCCAGCAGTGACGGACTCCGGGCGCGCGTTCGACGCGTCCGGCGATGCTCTCGATCAAGTCGTCGCCGAGACTTTGATCCAGTCCGATGAGAATGACTTCTTCCGCGCCGAACCGGAGCTTGAAATCGTCGTACTCGCTGCGAACCACGGAATGCTCTGGGAGCCACGCTTCGATGTCGTTGTTCGACGGAATCGTCTCGGCGTGATAATGCACCAGCGGAAAGACGGCTAACGTCAACAACAGCAGGCGCGAGCCATACTTCTTGTAAAATGAAGAGAGCATGTGCAGTCGAACTCGGGCGAAAGAGCATCGGCAAAGACACAAGCCCGTCTGGTTCTGCGTCTGGCAAGATTGGCTGTTCGGCTCAGCAATCTCGTCCAGCAAAGTTCGCCTGAGAGGCAAGACGGGCGTGTCGCTCAATGTCTATCGAGCCGTTTCTGCCGCGTCCCAAAGGAGATTCCCCGCTGATTGCCTCGGCCCTGTGAGAAACAGAATCGCCACAAGCAACTTCGGAAAAGTCTCTGCCAACTTCGGAATCGGGCGTGCCACAAGCCTGACAGGAACTCCTCGTTGATGAAGAAGTCCTCATCGCCTGCGACAACAGCGACTCAGCGGCGAATGAGATTACTCGTCCGCTTCCACCTTGCTGAGAAATCGGCCACCGCTCATGAACATGCCGTTGTCGGTGGGCCGGCACCATTCGATGGCGACGCGATAACGATACTCGCGCGTGTCGCTGGCCATTTTAACCGTCGCGTCTCCGATCGAGACGTTTCCGCGATGCAACAACCCAATGCCGTAGCGGCTGATCTCGCGAGTCATCGCCGGGACAACACTGCCGCGAGCGGTGACGATCTCCGCCGGAACAGATAACTCCAAGCGTTCGGCCGAGCGTTGAATGCTCGGATCCAGTTTCTCGATGCTCTCCAAAACAGCGTGCAAGTCTTGCAACGTCGGTCGGCTCCACGGGTCACTAGCCATCTTGTCACTCTCCGGCAATCGAAGGGGTTTCTCAAAGCAACGCCGAGCGGACGAATCGTCTCAGCCGGGCAACTATAGGTCAGCTTTGCAGAAGGTGAGCCGAAGAGTTGTCAGTTTTTCTCACGAGCCAACTGGTCGCTCGTCGTAGCGCGCAAACGCACGACGACGGTTATGTCGATCGCAGTGCTTGAGCCGTCCGTTACGTTTTACCAATTCCCGAACCGAACTGGGACATCGCCGTCTTTATCCACGCGGCCACGAATCGGGATCTTGCGGATCGCTCAGCGGTTGCTTTGGAACCCGAACTGGCTCCGGAGTCAGTGCCATGCGGCGTCGTAACCCAATGGCGATGCCGACGGCGGACGCCATTGCTGCGAATACGAGCAGGGCTCGTTTCCACGCACGGCCTTTCGTTGACGTCGCGTTGATTTCGCGGCCAGAGACGCTGTTTGAAATCTCGTCCGGAGGTCCGGGTGCGATGTCAGGATCATCTACGAGAACCCCAAACTTCGGCCCCTCTTCCGAATCGGTCTCCAACTTCAGTGAGGGGAGTTTCCCAAAGGCATCCGGTGTGTGCGACGGCTCATACGCAGCCGTCGTCAACCCGGTCGCGGCGTCTTCTTGCGTCAGCGACTGCAACGAAATCTGTCCGCTGGAGCGTGCTCGGTTCTGGGTAGCTCCCGGAACGATGTCGATGCTTGCGCCGGAGTTGGAATTGACTTTCGCGCCGGTTCCTTTGGTGTTGCTCGCATCATTAGCGCTACCGGGTGTCCGTTGGAATCGCGATGGCAAAGACGTGGTGTCGATGATCAGTTCGCCGTTGAGCACCGCACCCTGCGACTTCACCGGCGGAGTGAATTCTTCGATGGTCGCTTGCTCGAGATGCCCCTTGGCCGCAGGCGGATTTTGTTTTCGAGCCGACGGCAGAGGTGCAGGAAGCGAGACCTTCTCTTCAACTCCGGCGGACGGTTCGTCGCTGTCCAACTCTCGTCGCCAATCGTTGAGCGTTTGCTGCACGTCTTTGCGTCGATCGAGCACCTTTTGCCCGGCGACCGTCTTCGCCGCGTCAGACGTTCGCTTCACCGTCTTCGGATTCGGCGCAGCGATTGGCTCTTCGGACGACACGGTCGCAGCCTCTTCACCAATCAGGCTCCGAAACGAATTGTCGCGCGGCTCTTCGCTCTCATCGAGAAACTTTTGTTTGCTCTGAGGCACCGCAGCGACGGCTTGGCGATGAAGTGGGTTCGCTTTGGATTCCGTTTTCGCAACGGCCGTTCTCGTGGCGGGCAGACGAGCAACTTTGAGCTCGTCCGCTTCGTCATCCAATTCGTCGTCGAGGTCGTCATCGTCGAGGAAGTTGACGGTCGCGACATTCTTCTCCGGCCGCTTAGTGGCCTTTGTGCCGATCACCGAATTCTTGAACGGATCTTCGTCCATCGATTTGGGTTTTGCCGCCGTTGAACGCGATGCCGAACTGCCACTGGATGTTCCTTTCGCCGCCGTTCGAGTCTCCGGCAACACATCTTGGAAGAGCGGATCGTCATTCAGTAAGTCGGTCACCGGACGCTTGGTCGAGTCGCGTCGAGCCATCTCCGAGCGATCCGCAGACTTGGAACTCTTGGGTGCATTGGTCGTCGACCGCGTCGAACGAGGTGCGTCATCAGCCGCCTCGTCCGCTTGTCGGCGAGCCGCAACCGCCCGTTCCACCGAGTCCGTTGCCGGGGTCTTCTTGGTGTTCGTCGGCTTTGATTTGGGCTTCGGCTTGCTGTCGCTCTTGGCAACTCGCTCATCGGTGTCGTCGCGGTATTCGGACTCCGGACGAACCTTCTTGCGATTAATGAACTTGCCCTTGTCCTTTTCCGCAAGCTCCTGCTTATCGGAGCTACGATCGCGATCTTTCTTGGAGAAGAGCCGCGGGCCAGCGTGGCAGCCGAAAAGAGAAGCCCCCATCAGCACGGCCAGTCCCACAACGGCGGCCTGGCGTCTCGACGCACGTTTGAATCCGTTCACGGCGTTCTTCCTGCGGTTCGGTGTTCGCGATGACTCCGGTTCCGTCCGGAGATCAGTCATCTCGATTCATCGACGTCGCCGAAGTCAGCGCCTTAGCCAGCTTGTCCCAGCAGTGAACCCTTAACGGATTGGCAGACGCTTCGCAGATTGCCGGGCTTAACAGGGGGTGGCGTAGTTCGGACGCCTACGTCCAAACGATCGACCGGACGTTGGCGTCCGATCTACATTTCCCCGCTGCCACGATTCGACCACCAGGGGAGGCTTACTCCGCCGTCGATCGTCAGTGTGCTGCCGGTCATGTAGTCGGCGTCGTCGGAGAGGACGTAGCTGACAGCCTTCGCGATCTCTTCCGGTTGACCCATGCGGCCCCATGGAAGTTTTTGCCCACCAACTTGGATTTGATCTTCGCTGAAGAATTTTCGTTCGCCCGGAGTGTCGATCCAGCCGGGATGCACGATGTTGACTCGAATTTTCTTCGACGCCAGTTCAATCGCGGCCGTCCGAGCCATGTGATCAATTGCCGCCTTGGCCATGTTGTAGGCCATCGCCGTCGGAATCGGGATCACTGCGTGCGGCGAACTGACGACGACAATCGAGCCGCGCGTTCCCTGCTTCAACATCTGTTGAGCCGACGCTCGCACTCCGTAAAACGCACCCCACATCGAGACGTCAATCGTTCGTTTGAATCCGGCCATGTCTGCCTCGACCATCAACTGTCGATCGCTGTAGGCCGCATTCGAAACAAACAGATCGAGACTTCCAAACGTGCTCGCCGTCTTCGCGACCATCTCTTCGACAGCGGCCTGCTCGGAGACGTCCGCTTGCAACAGCAACGCCGTTTGACCGGTCTTCTCAATCTCGCGAGCGACCTCTTCGGCCTGTTCGCGATGTGAACGGAAATTGATCGCGACGTTCGCCCCTTGTTGAGCCAACTCAATCGCGATCGCGCGGCCGATGCCCATTGAGGCTCCGGTAATCAGTGCGCTCCTGCCAGAAAACTTCATGGTGAACCCCTCGTGATTTTCTCTGTGCCCTCTGTGTCTCTGTGGTGAATTGTTTTTACCACAGAGGCACAGAGAACACAGAGGCAACGCAAAAAGCAAATCAGCCGGCGATCAAAGTGATCGCCGGCTGTGATTAAGCGAAACGGACTCGGCCAAACCTAGACCGAGAAGCTGCTGCCGCAACCGCAGGACTTCTTGGAGTTCGGGTTGTCGAACGTGAACCCGCGGCGTTCGATGCCGTCATAAAAGTCGATCGTCGTGCCTTCGAGATACAACGCGCTCTTGCGATCGACGGCGACTTTTAAGCCGTGCTGTTCAGAGACGACGTCGTTCATCTCGTCGCACTTGTCGTCGAAGCCCAGGCTGTAAGAAAATCCGCTGCATCCGCCGCCAGCCACGCCGATTCGCAGGACCGTTCCTTCGGGCAACTTCTTGTCGCTCAGCACGCGGTTCATTTCGCCGGCGGCTTTTTCGGTGATGATGACGATCGAGGACGTTGAGACGGACGGCGACGCTGACGAACACGAGGAAGCTTCAGATGGCATCGTGCAAGTGGACATGACTTTCAAACTCCTGGCGAGAAGGTTGTCGGGGGATTGAGAACGAGAGGCCATCCAAGCCAACTCGGATCGCGGCGGATTATAGCGAGCAGTTTCCCGGCGAAAACTGATTTTTCGCACTTTCGGCTGCGAAAACTTCGAGCCGTCCGCTTCGGTGCTGGTCCGCCGGTTGATAAAGTGGCTCAACTTCCACGAGACACACCGATGCAACCGCAACTCCCATTTGATTCTCGCGAACCTCAAATCAGTCGGCTGAGCGACCTACAACCGCGACAGTCCGCCGATTGTTTCGTGCTTTTGGCGAACAAAGAGAAGTCGAAGACTCGCGACGGCAAGCCGTACTACCGAGTCACTCTTCGCGACGCGAAGCGAACCACCACCAGCATGATCTGGAGCGACTCCGCGTTCTTCCCAGAGTGCGACACGGTTTGGCAGACGGGTCAGTTCTACAAAGTCCGCGGCCGATATCAGGAGACCGACTTCGGCCCGCAGTTTGATCTCGAAAAAATTCGCCCCGTCGAGTCGGCCGACGAAGCTCAAGGCTTCCGACCCGGCGACCTCGTCCCGTCCACGCGATTCGATGTCGAGGAAATGTTCACGGAACTCCTCTCGATCGCCTCGCAGCAGATCACGGAAGTGCCGCTCCGAAAACTGGTCATCGACTTGGTGATGGACCACGAGCACGACATCCGCCAGATGGCCGCCGCGTCAAAGAATCATCACGCCTTCACCGGCGGGTTTCTGGAGCACGTCCTGTCTGTCACACGCCTCGCGATGCAGTTCGCCGACAAGTACGCCGACTACTACCCCGACATGCAACCGCCGCTCAGCAAGTCGCTCGTCGCGGCCGGGGCAATCCTGCACGACATCGGCAAAGTCCACGAGTTGAAATATCACCCGACCGGCTCGACCTACACTGCGGCCGGCCGGCTGGTCGGCCACATTTTCATCGGCCGGGACATGATCCGAGACAAGGCTCGTGACATCCCCGATCTCAATCCGGAAACGCTGCTGCGGCTCGAGCACATCATCAACTCGCACCAGTCGCTCCCAGAGTGGGGCTCGCCGATCGCGCCGAGCACTCCCGAAGCATTGCTCGTTGCCGAGGCCGACAATCTCGACGCCAAGTTCCACGAACTCGCCGCCGCCCTGATGATTCCGCCGACACCCGGCGAAGAATTCACGACCCGCGACAACCCGCTCCGCCGCGCAATCTTTCGAGGTCTCGCCACGAAGGAAGCTGGCGACAAATAAAGATCGTTGCCACATTTTTTACCCCCCCCTTTTTGCCTGCCCATCACATCTCTGCAAAAGCCCGTTTTCGATGACCGTCAACATCACAACCATCGACTGCACGAAAGACAGCGCCGAACCGCTGTTTGAGTCCCTGCGACAAAAGCTCTCGCCGCGCGGCGACGTCGTCTCCGAAGCCGGACGCCAGCGAACGATCGCACTCTTCGGCGAGCCGCTGACTCCGCAGCAAGTCGTCGAACGCATCTGCGGCGATGTGAGACGAGGCGGCTTGCCGATCGTGTTGGACTACACGAAGAAGCTCGACCGCAAAGAACTGACTCGTGAGACGCTGCGAGTCACGCCCGCCGAGTTCGATGCGGCGTTCGCGTCAGCCGATTCGGAGTTTTTGAAAACGCTCGGCCGCATCCGCGACAACATCGTCGAGTTCCAATCCAAGCTGCTAAACCAAACGGTGACACTAACCCGAAGCGTCAGCGAGGGCGCGCGGGTGGAACTCCGCCAGCGTTACCTCCCACTCAAGCGAGTTGGCATCTGCATCCCCGGCGGAGCAGCCGCGTATCCATCGACTCTGCTAATGACCGCCGTACCCGCGCAAGTCGCGGGAGTGAAAGAGATCGCCGTCGTCGCGCCGCCGACCGAGTTCGGCAGCTACAACCGCGACCTGCTCGCCGCGTGCAAGCTGCTGGGCATCACTGAGGTCTATCGCATCGGCGGAGCACAAGCGGTCGCCGCGCTGGCGTTCGGCGTCGAAGGCTTGCCGCGCGTGGACAAGATCGTCGGCCCCGGCAATCTCTTCGTCGCACTCGCCAAGAAGTTCGTGTACGGCGAAGTCGATATCGACAGCATCGCTGGCCCCAGTGAAGTCGTCGTGTTGGCCGACTCAACCGCGCGAGCCGATTTCGTCGCCAGCGATCTGATCTCGCAAGCCGAACACAGCCCCGGTTCGGGAGTCCTCATCACTTGGCACGCGCCGTTGATCGCCGCCGTGAAAGACGAACTCACAAAGCAACTCGCGAGATTGCCGCGCGGTGACCTCGCGCGGCAAAGCCTCGAAGACTACGGAGCGTTGATCCTCGCTCGTGACAAGGACGAAGCGTGCCGCCTGACCGACCTGCTCGCGACCGAGCACTTGCACATCTCGACCGCCGATCCCGAAGCGATCCTCGCAAAGGTTCAAAACGCCGGAGCGATTTTCCTCGGCCATCACACACCAGTTGCCGTCGGCGATTACGTCGCCGGCCCATCGCACGTCTTGCCGACGGGCGGCACCGCACGGTTCGCGAACGGCCTCTGCTCAAACGATTTCCTGAAGCGGTCGTCGATCATCTCGTACAACTCCGCCGCGCTCGCAAATGCTGCGGACGACATCCGTCGCATGGCGGCCGTCGAGGGACTGACGGCTCACAGCGCGAGCGTCGATATTCGGTTCACGAAATAGTTCTGCCCGCCTGATGGCCAGCGTGTTTACAATCCGCACAGTTCGATTGTCTCCGGAGATGCCCCATGTCCGTTCGCAGATTGGCTCGTGAAGAGATTGGAGATCGCGGTGCGGCGATCTACACCTCCAAGCTCCGTCCGTTATTGGAGCCGCAGTGTCGCGGGCAGTTCGTGGCGATTGATGTCGAGACGGAAGATTACGAAGTTGCCAGTGACGCCGATGTGGCGAGCGATCGACTTTGGGAACGTCGTCCCGAGGCGCAGATTCTGGTCGAACGAATTGGGTATCCCGCTGTCTTTCACGCGCTGGGCATGCGGGGTTGACCACGATCGTCGGTGGAATCGCCGCGAACCTCGAAGCCAGAGTCACGCTGTCGCTCAGCCATCAGGAACGAAGACTAGACGTTTTGTTTTTGGTGGATTCGGGTTTCAACGGTTATCTGGCAGTCCCTCAATCGGTCGTTCGCCAACTCAGCCCGCCACTTGCCACAGTTCAGCGAGGCACGACCGCAGACGGACGAGTCAACTACTTTGACACGGTCGATGTGTGCGTGATTTGGGACGACCAACCGAAAGTCATTCGCGCCCAGGTTCTGGATGAACCCTTGATTGGAACGCGGATGCTCAGCGGCCACGACATGCAAGTCCGTTGGGAAGTCGGTGGAAACTTTCGGCTGTCGTTGATCCCGCCGGAATGACTCGTCTCAACCCACGGCGACCTTCGGCGGTCGCTCTGCGACCAAGGACAAGAGCCGAAGCGTCGTTTGGCGGTCACTGCTGGCCACAAGTGGCGTCGCCCCGTATTCTGTCCGTCAGGAAATGCTTTGCCCTTCCTGTTTGGTGGAGGCACCGATGCCGACAATTGCCGTGCTCGAAGACCAACTTCT
>JAYVQJ010000156.1:0-2816 GCA_043777235.1 Planctomycetia bacterium | reverse complement strand
GGGTCGGGCAAGAGTGCCCAACCTCCAAAGGAGAACGTCATGGCAACTCAACCGGTGCTTCCTACAACGTGGAGCGAATCCTCGATGCTGCAGGCTCTTCGTGGCGGCAGTTCCACTCACGATTTGCCGATTCTGGAGAGCGCCGAAGTCGAAGTTGCTCCAGGCGAGACGCTCTCCGATGAGCCGCTCAATCTCAGCGTGCTCGGCTTGTTTGAGCTAATTTTGAAGCGGCGTGACGCGCTCAACAAAGTCATTCGCGATCCCCGCTGGCAGCCGGTGTTGCTGCCGCGATTCCTGGCGATCTCGCTGGCGGGATTCGTGTTCTTCGGAGTCGCGATGGCGTTGATCTTTTCGGCGTCGCATTCCTGGCCGGCGCTGACGCCGATGGCCGAATGGTTGCGTGATGCGAATGGGCAGCTCGTGCGCTTCGAGCGAGTTTCGGCCGGGACCGCGCGGTGGTTGGATGGATCGGCGGTCAAGCTGACGGCGGCGTATGCGTTCGGGTTGATCGCCACGACCGGCATCTGTTTGCCGAGCCTCTATTTTTACGGACTGCTGGCGGGAGTGCGGATGACGTGGCTCGACGTGGCGGTGCAAGCGTTGAAGTCGAAGGCGACGTCAGCGGTGGCGCTGGTCGGCATCCTGCCGATCTACGCAGCGGTCGGAATGGGAATCGTGATCTTCGACGCACCGGAGTGGTTGCGTTTCGGAGCATATTGGCTGGGGTTGCTGCTGCCGTTCATCGCGGGCTTGTGGGGCACGGCGTCGCTGTATCGCAGCTTCGCGACGCTGTGCGATTCTCTGCCGGTCGAACGACGCTGGCAACGCACCTGCTTCCTGCGTCGGCTCGTGGCTTCGTGGGCCGCGTGCTACACAGCGGTCGCGCCGGTAATGATCTTTACGCTCTGGGAACATCTCGCGAGGTGATCTGGAGATTGGGCACTCTTGCCCGGCTCGCCAGAAAATGACTCTTGCGGTGACATCATGGACCTCGGCATCACATCCGTGTTTTATGGCCTGATCGGACTGAGCGTCTCGGTGGCCTTGTGGTTGAACGAAGCCAACGCGACTCGCGCTGAGCGCTGGTTTCGAGTCAGCACCGCGCTCTTCTTTTGGCCGATCTATCTGCCGCTGATCTTGCGACGGAAGTCGACGGAGCCGTCCGAGCCCGTGGCATCGGCTTCGCACGCCGAGACATTGGATGACTTGGTCGCGCGGATGGATCGTGTCGAACGTGAACTCGATCTCGCCCTGGGCAGCTTGCAGGGTTGGTCCGAAAACTTATCGTCAGATGAGCAGGCTCGGATTTCCGAAATTCGGCTGGCTTGGCGAGCGCCGGTGGGTCGCCTGAGAGAATTAGATGCGTTGCTGGCTCGGTCCACCTTCGTCGAGACTTCGCGGGACGCAGCGGCCTCTGCCCCGCTCGTTCGCAGTGAGCAGTCTCGTCAGCAGAACCTCGCGCAGTTGCGAGATATTCGCGAACAGATGCACCACGAGGTGCTGTCATCGCTCGCCCGCGTACGCGAGTTGGTCACGAGAATTCACCTGGCCAAGTTCACCGGATCGCCGCCCACTCCCGCAGATGAACTTGTCGAACAACTTGCGGCAGCCGTCGCCGGAGATTTCGCGACGATGATCGCAACGCAGTCACGAGCAACTGTTTGACCAACCCGTTGGCGTGTCGTATATTCGTCACGCCTTCAATGACTGGATGAGTTCCATGCTGCGTGCGTTCCGATTTCCGATCTCCATTATCACGGTCGCTGCCGGGATTCGAATTCCCGCCAGCGACCCCTGTCAGCGGCATTGAGCTTGGGGTTTGTTACTTTTCGTCACGACGTTGTCACCCTCAGGTCGATCGCCTGAGGGTTTTTTGTTTCTAAGTCACGAGGGACATCAAATGAACGAATTGCCGGAGTACCGATTGGCCGTGGTACCGACAACCGATGCCCCAATTACGGAGTCGAAACTTGGAGGCAAGCCCACATGGATTCAGGTCGAATGGCAGCCTGAGTGTTGTGGTACTCCGATGACGTTCTTAGGCCAGATCGATTCTCTGGACATCCAAGAGGCAAATCTCCCGAACAGTGCAATCATTTACATTTTCTTCTGTGGAAAATGTTTTGATGTCTCTGCTCAACTCCAATGTTGTTAAATCCAAAACTCTCCAGTGTGAATTATGACTCGAATCCAAATCTACGACACGACCCTGCGCGACGGCAGTCAGGGCGAGGGTGTGAACTTCTCGTTGCAGGACAAGCTGCTCATCACGCAGCGGCTGGATGAACTCGGCTTCGACTTCATCGAAGGAGGGTATCCGCTCTCGAATCCGAAGGACGCCGAGTATTTTCAGCGGGCACGAGACCTCGACTTGAAGCACGCGACGGTGACAGCGTTCGGAATGACTCGGCGACGCGGAGCGGCTCCCGAAGACGACACCGGGATGGTCGCGCTGCGAGACTCGCGAGCGAAGATTTGCGTGATCGTCGGCAAGACTTGGGACTTGCATGTCTTCGAGGTGCTGCGAGTCGATGAAGCCGAGAACCTCGCAATGATTCGTGATTCCGTCGGCTATCTGCACGGCGAAGGGCGGCGAGTCTACTACGACGCCGAACACTTCTTCGACGGCTATCGAGCGAATCCAGAGTTCGCACTCAAGACGATCAAGGTCGCTGAAGAGGCCGGGGCCGAAATCGTCGTTCTCTGCGACACGAACGGCGGACGGTTGCCGGAAGAGATTGCCGACGCGGTGAAAGCCGCTCGACAGGCATTGAGCATCCCGGTCGGAATCCACTGCCACAACGACTGTGATTTGG
>JAYVQJ010000155.1:0-2819 GCA_043777235.1 Planctomycetia bacterium | reverse complement strand
TGATACGCCGTGCGGTTCACGCCGGGGTGCTGGCAACTGATGTCGAGGTAATCGGGGAACGTGCCGACCCAGTGCTCGCTCCGAAATGCTTCGGGGCTATGTTTTGCGGAAATGTTTTGCAGGAGTTCGCGACCAGTCGCCATAGCACCGTTCCTTGTGAAGAGGAAAAAGGCCAGTTAAGGGCTTGCCGCCGCCGGCATCACGAGCCGACAGCGGGAAGTTGGTTCTTCTTCGGTGTTCATTTCGTGGGGAATTGGGGACGAGTTCTGAAACCGTCAATCAAGCTTCGCGCGACGCGCTCGCATTGGCCAGTTTGGACAGGACGCCTCACGCAGCGAGGGATCGCGGTTGAGCACCGCAAAGCAATCCCGGGAGGTGCGGGTCCGACCTTCCTTGGCCAAAGCCGACTTGTCAGCGAAGAGCAAAATCTCGCCAGAAAAATCCGTCCTGGATGCGGCTGGCGAACTTGGGGAGGCACACAGGTCGGGTGAATTATCACGAGAGGCGAAAGCGAGGCAAGACGAGTTTTCTCACTCGGCAACTCGATCGGTACGAATTGCGGCATGCCATACGGCAAACGCGACGGCATTGCTCGTCGACGTTCGGTGCTTACGACGAGTCAACGAGGGCGAGAAATGTGATCGAGTTCATTCGATCTCGAAACGTTGCGATGTTCGCCTCGAACTCAAGCTGACACACCGACGAATTCCGCTCGCGAGATCAGTTCGCATTCACTCGACAGCGCGCGGCGTCGCTCGGCAGGATTTGAATCTTGCGCCGAGTGAGTTCTTGCGTGCCGGTGCGAAGGACCAAGTAGTACGTCCCGGTGTCGAGCGCGTCGCAGGCTCGATACAGAAAATTGCCACGCAATTGCGAGCGGACAACGATCTGGCCGACGCGGTCGATCAAGACGTTGTTCGCGTCGTGCAGATTGCATTCAAGCCACATGTCTTCGTGCGGCGGGCTGAGCGTGCATTGAGCAATCACCGCCTCGCCGTGACGAAATGTGTCTCGGACACCGGTGACCATGCCACCGAACATGCCGGTGCCGACATCGAAGGCCAACAACTTGTCGTACTCACGGATTCTTGGGCTGCCGGCGAACATCTTCTTAACGACTTCCGGCGGGATTTCTTTGAGTGCATACGGGCCTACGGGACGCCGCTCGCCGTAAACGTCGAGTTGGTATTCGACTTCGACCGCACCCACAGCAACGACACACATCAGCACGCCGAACAATCCGAGCGATGTCGCTGGGGTCAATCGCCGACCGACCGGCAAAAGGAATGATGTCATCCAGGCCGAGATGAATCGTGGCAGTCGCGTGATGGTGGCAAGACGAGGCAACCAAGTCTCACCGTGACGTCGCTTCCAGAGTCGCCAGCGAGCGGCTCCAGCGACGATGTCCTGTGCATTCACGAACGCGAAATAGGTCGCGACGGAAACGATCGGGAACAGGTACAGGCCGAGCGTCAGCGTCGTCATGAAGTGGAACCAGACACCCATCGTCAACATGCAGACGCGTCCCCAGCCACGCCAACTCACAAACAAGAACAGGACTTCCCAGACGACCCCCAAGTAAGCAAAGACCACGAGAAATGCCGGGTACAACGTCATCCATTCGCCCACTGGGTTGGCGTTGTTGACGTTGGTCATCATCCAATGCCAAAGCTGATCGCCGCTGAAGTAGGCCGGCGTGTGCATCTTGGTGATCGAGGCTCCGAAGTAGACGACTCCGATCAGGATTTGGATCAGGCGACGAGGCCAGGCGGCGAACTTCGGATGATCGGCCAAGGAACTCGGCCGAGGCAGTCCCAATCGTCGCCGACGCAGCCACGCATCGACCGACCAAACCGCTCCGCAATGAGAGAACGCCAGTAAGAACAAAACATGCGATGTAATGACCGAGTACTTCGTCATCGTGCTGATCGAGTCGAGCAGATTCAGATACGTGTAAAGCACGGCGGCAATCGATAACGACGCGCGAGTACACCAGCCGATACAGGCCGTCGCGCAGCAAAAGGTCAGAATCGTCATCAGCGCGACCGCGAGTCCGCCAGAGGGGACCGGCAGCAAGTCGTGATATCCGTAACTCATCGCCAGCGGAGTCGGAGCTCCATCCAACGAAAACAATTCCCGCGAGTAGATCCAGCGTGGAACGGTCACCAGCAGGCACGCAATGCAGATGACGATGCGGACCAATGCCAATCCGAATGGAACTTCCTCGGCGAAGAAGAAGGCGCTGACTTGTGCTCGCAAGCCAGTGCGAACTCCGTCTTCTTGATGTCGCGTGATGGTCGTCATGTGGTCATCCTTGACTCGTGACAGGGTGCGGGCGGCTCAATTCGCCGAGGGAGACGGTGTCGCCGACATCGGTCGAACCATGAACATCGGCTCGCTCGCATGAGATTCGCGATCGAGTCGCGGGTTATCCGAAATCGTGAAGCTGGTCTGGTACGGCAGCCACGAGATCCTGTTGGCCGTGACTTGACCTTCTGGAGTAATCGCGGTGCGCAGATGGAAGTAGGAGAACGGCTCCCTCGGTTCCGAGTATCGCTGTTTCCACAGCGATTCAGGCAGGTTGTATTTCTTGGCCCAGGCTTCCTCGATGACATACAGCCGAGTCATCGGCTCGTGATCGGTGTGCTTGAGGCAATTGACCGCGATCGCTTGCGGGAACAAATTGAACGAGTCGTAATGATGGCGGCTGATGTTGCTGTAGGGGTGGTAGTCTCCCCACGGGCCGGGCGAGAGGTCGTAGTACTTGCCGCTGACCCCTTCTCCGACGATGTGCGTCCGAGTCTCGTAGGCCGACCAGC
>JAYVQJ010000154.1:0-2820 GCA_043777235.1 Planctomycetia bacterium | reverse complement strand
CGGGTTCGCTGCAGCACATGGTTAGGCGACATGGCTTCCAATCTGAGTCAACAAACCCTCCACAATAGTTGGTGAAAGCTGCCGCGTGATGCAGGGATTCGCCAACTCGTAAATAATGTCTTGAAAAGTCGATGCGTCGATGTCCTCCCGACACTCGATGGCGTCGGCCCACATCTCAATCTCGTAAGCAGTGAGGCTCCCTGAAAGATACCGGTGCAAAACTGAGCGAACCGATTCCGTGTCCAACGTGACGAGCGGCTCATCACAATCCCATCCGAACTCCTGCAGAGTCGACAGTGTCGGTGCGAGAGGCGCATCAAAACGAATCAATTGCTCAATCAATTCTTTACGTGATGTGGTCATGGCCCGTAATGCCGCCTAGCGTCGTGTCCGACCAGAATTTCGATTCGCTGCTGCCATCATGAGTTTGTTTCTGAGTCGTGAACACTCTCGTTGACCCGCGGCAGTGTCGCAAGATCATTGGCTGTTGAGGGGGCCACCGGGAAACTACGATCCGTTGTGAATTCCGCTCATCGGCCAAAACCACGAAAGCTCTTTCATGAATTCCGACTCAACCGCGAAATCGCATTTCAAACGAGCTCAGCCGAATCAGCTCGGCACTGAAACCAGTCCGTACTTGCTGCAACACGCCTTCAATCCGGTCGACTGGTTTCCGTGGGGCGACGAGGCGTTGTCGCTGTCCAAGCGGCTCGACAAGCCGATCTTTCTGTCGATCGGTTACAGCGCGTGTCACTGGTGCCACGTCATGGAGCACGAGAGTTTCGAGAACGCCGAGATCGCCGCGCGGATGAACGAGATCTTCGTCTGCATCAAGGTCGATCGCGAAGAGCGGCCGGATCTCGATCAGATCTACATGACCGCCGTGCAGATGATGACGGGTCGCGGTGGCTGGCCGATGTCGGTCTTCCTGACTCCCGACCTGCGACCATTCTTTGGCGGAACGTATTGGCCGCCCGCCGCGCGAATGGGGATGCCCGGATTTCGAGACATTCTGACGGGCGTGGCCGACGCTTGGCAGAATCGACGCGACGATGTGATCCGCAGCGCGGACGAAATGACTGACGAAGTCGTACGGTCGGCAAGTGAATCATTGCCGCGCTCCGGCTTGAGCCTCGAAACGTTACGTGGCGCGATGCAGCAATTCCTGCAACGCGTTGATTGGCAGCAAGGCGGATTCGGCGGTGCTCCGAAGTTTCCGCATCCGATGGACCTCCGCGTACTGCTGCGAGGCTGGCAGCGATTCGGCGAGCAAGAAGCTCTCGAAGCCGTGCGGCTGACGCTCGACAAGATGGCGGCCGGCGGCATTTACGATCAGCTTGGCGGCGGCTTTCATCGGTACTCAACCGACGCCCATTGGCTCGCGCCGCACTTCGAGAAGATGCTGTACGACAACGCGCTGCTCGTCCAAGTTTATCTCGAAGCGTTTCAAGCGACGGGCAACCAAAACGACGCGCGAGTCGTTCGCGAGACGCTCGATTATGTCCTTCGCGAGATGACTCAACCGCAAGGCGGCTTCTACGCCACGCAAGACGCCGACAGCGAAGGGGAGGAAGGCAAATTCTTCGTCTGGACCGAAGAGGAAGTGCTCCGCGTTCTCGGACCCGAAGATGGCCGGCTGTTTTGCGATGCCTACGACGTGACCGCGAGCGGCAATTGGGAAGGGCACAACATCCTCAATCGCCCGAACGTGGGGCCCGTTTCCAACGTGCCCGTGACGGGCGACGCGGGGCAGGAAGGACACGTTGAAAACGTGCCCCACGACCGGCTCGCTCGTTGCCGAGCGAAATTGTTCGACGCACGGTCACGCCGAATCGCTCCCGGTCGAGACGACAAAGTGCTCGTCAGTTGGAATGGCTTGATGATCGCCGCGATGTCGCAAGCGGCGACGATCCTCGGCGAACCGCGTTACGCCGCTGCGGCCAGCGCGGCTGCGGACTTCATTCTGAACAACATGCGTGACGCCGACGGCCGGCTGTTGCATTCGTTCAAAGACGGACAAGCTCGCTTCAACGCGTATCTCGACGATTACGCTTGCCTAATCGACGGCTTGGTCGATCTGTATCAAGCGACGTTCGAGCCGCGCTGGTTAGGTGTCGCACTCGAACTCGCGGAGCAAATGCTTTCGCGATTTGAAGACCCGCGAGCTGGCGGTTTCTTTTACACGTCGATCGATCACGAACAACTCGTCGCTCGCGTGCGCGACACGCAAGACAACGCGACTCCGTCGGGTAATGGGATGGCGGCGTATGCCCTCGCGCGGCTCGGCACGCTGACCGGACGGCCGCAACTGCTCGGCCGGGCCTATGCGACGCTGGAGGCGATGTCCGGCCAGCTCGCCAAGTTCGCGATGGCCAGTGGGCAATCGCTGCTCGCGCTGGATTTCGTGTTGGGACCGACACAAGAAATCGTGCTCGTCGAATCGACGGACGAGAGCGGTGTCGCGGAGACCGACGCTGCGGTTCGCGAACTTGCTCAGCAATACTGGCCGAACAAAGTGTTCGCACGCCGGCGAAGCGATGTGGCCGATGGAGATCTGCCGCAATCATTGCGCGAGTTGTTCGCCGGGAAGTCGTCGTCGACTCCGGGTTGCACAGTGTTTGTTTGCGAGCGCGGAACATGCCAAGCTCCGTTGATCGGACTGTCGGCGTTGCGTGAATTCTTGATCTCGCGAAGCTGAGGCGATGGTCAACTCTTTCCGTGTCCTCCGCGTGTTCCGTGTCCCAAAGTTTTCGCCATGTCATGCCATTTGGACACGGAACACGCGGACGACACGGAGACTTCTCGTAGGGTGGGACCAGC
>JAYVQJ010000153.1:0-2820 GCA_043777235.1 Planctomycetia bacterium | reverse complement strand
TTGAATCGTTTTGTCTTTATTCGCTGGTGGTGATGTCTGGCTGCTGCCGCGGCCTGTGGGCGAAGGTGTGGGAGTTGTGCGTGGACGTTCGAGTGCAGAGCGTTTGGCTTTCACGCCAGGAGTCGCGGGTGCCGATTTGGGCTGGCCTTGTTCTTCGGCACGCGGTGTTGTCGAGCGATTGCGGCTGGGCACGAACGCTGGCAGCAAGCTCTCCAGCATGTTGCCCAGCCGATAGATGCCGGACGGAACGCCGGTGAGTGTCTGGCCGATTTGGCTCCAGAATTGATCGACGACCTTGGGTGGAATATCCGTCGGCACCGGCAAGCGATCGGCCAACAGATTGCCGAGCGGGGATTCCAGCGATTTCCACAACGGTTCGAGAAGCTGTTGCCGTGCGACGCGGACGGTTGAGGTCAGCCAGGCCATCAACTCGAACGACCGCTCGTTCGAAGTATCGAGGTCCAACCCATTCAGCTCGCCATCTTCCTGAGCGTTGGCCAGCGCGAGACGCAGACCGAATTGACCGAAGAGTCCAACGACTCCGATCGTCGACGCGGAACCGGCATTCGCAGCGAGTCCCTGTCCCACGGGGATTGGTCGAACGCCGCCCACTTCAAATGCGAAACTACCTGTCGCCCCATCAGCCAGATTTTGGCTGTTGAATTGGGTGCTCGTGCCGTTGTTGTCCAACACGGTGGTCGAGACGTTGTAGTCACTTCCCAATCCCGCGAGCTGCACGTTGTACATGCCATCCGGCGGCAGCGGGACGATCAGCAGTTCGACCGCTCCGTCGCCCGAGTAATACGCGCCGGGAATCTGATTCACAACGCCGGTCTGTTCGGTGTAGCCCGCTTGCCGGCCGCTCGTGTCCGTCAGCACGAAATCGACGGGGTCCAAAATAATGACGATCGCTTTGATCAGATGAAAAGTTTGAATGATCTGCACCGCGCGCGTCTGCATCGCGGCCAACAGCACGGGATTGCTCTTCAGGCCGCCGCCAGCGTTGAAGATCGCCGTTAATTCGCGGCTCAGTTCCTCGAAGACCGCGTCGCCGTCTTCCGTGAGGATCGCTTGATCGTCATTACGGATGACGACACGGCCGACCGCGAGATCAGGGTTGATCGAAACGGTGTGGGGCGACGATGCGGGGAGCGTCAGCGCGACGTTCAGAGTCTCATTCGGTTCGACGATCGTGTCGCCGCGAACTGTGACGGAGACCACTTTTTGAATGTCGCCGCGTGCGATATCGGCCAACGTGAACGTGACCGAACCGCTGGTCGCGATGTAGTCGGAGCCGGCTGTGGCTGTTCCTCCGACGGTCGCGTAATTGATGGTCACGTCGGCAGTCGGCTTACCGATTAGAGTGATCACGAATGGGACCAACTGCGTACCGCTGTTCCCTTCGCGCGGCATGGCATCGAGCGGCGCGATCGACACGACGACGTTGGGAGAGTCATCGTTGATGATCGTCCCGATGGCGTCGGCCTGCGTGAGCCGTAGATTCACCGACGGATTGATCAACTGCACGCTGAGTGTCTTGTCGGATTTGTCGGCGCTGTCTCCGAGAATCGGGATGTGGATGACTTCAAACCGATCGAGGTTCGTGAAGGTCAGCGTTCCACTGGTCGCGGTGTAGTCCGAGCCTGCGACGGCGGTGTCGATCGCGATGTTGCCCGTCGAATAATCGGCCGTCGCCGAATCGGTGCTCGAGGGGAGATCGCCGATCATCTGCACTGTGAAGAGCAACTCGTGCGAACCGTGCGAATCACCTTCCAGAATCTGTGTGTTCGAGATGATCAACTGCGGGCCGGAATCGTCGTCGAGAATTTTGGCGGTGCCGACGGATTGTTGCGGAGCCAGGCTCGCGTTGACGGGTGATTGAAGCTGCACGAAGAAGAGTTCGTTGGCTTCGGGGACGTCATCGGGACGAATCTGGACGCGCAGCGTTTGTTCGGTGACGCCCGGATCGAACGTCAGGCGGCCCGACGTTTTGAAGAAGTCCCATGGGCCTTGAACGTCGGTCGCGAACGGAGTGCTCGCATCAATACCGTCGGGGCGTTGGAAGGTAGGGTCATCGCCGAGCCGCGTTGCGAAGTCGACGGTGATCGTCTGCGCCGAAGGCTTGTTGAGCGTCACGACAAACGAGATGAAAATCCGCCCGGAGTCTCCTTCGACGACGTTGCCTTGCGCCGGCAAGATCGACAACAGCGGCACAGCGTCGATGGCCACCTGAGTCAGATCAATCACGAAGGACGATTCGAGTGACGTGTTTCCCGCAGCATCCACAGCGACCGCTTTGATCGTGTGCTGCGATGCCACATTGAAGTCGAGCAGCCGGCCGTTCTTGACGGTGACGATTCCCGTGAACGGGTCGATCGCAAATCGTCCGCCGGCATCGTCCGTCAGGAGATAGTAAACCGCGTCACCTTGCGGGTCCGCAGCGAGCAGCGTGATGCCGACGCGACTGCCGTTGAGTGTTTTTTCGGGGATCGAGTTGGCGTGAGTGTCAACATCCAGCGGCGCATCCGGCGCTGTGTTGGCCGAGTCGGTATCGGTCGCACTGTTGTTAGTGGCATCCGTATCGTTGGCTTGCGAGACATTCGCGGTATTGGTCACCGATCCGCTGGCGTTCGAAGAAATCGTCGCAACGAGCGTGTAAGTCACGCTGCTGCCCGGTGCGAGCGTCAGTGGCTCGCTGATGCTTCCGGTGCCGCTGGCCGTGTTGCCGGATGCCCCGGCGGTCGCGCTGCTGGTCCACGTCGCACTAGTGATCGCGGCCGGCAAGTTATCGACGAGCGACGTCGCGGTTGCCGTGCTGGG
>JAYVQJ010000152.1:0-2823 GCA_043777235.1 Planctomycetia bacterium | reverse complement strand
TTGAATCGTCTCTTTGCGAAGGTCCGCGAGTTCGTTTTTCTTCGCGTCGATGTCGCGACGAAGATCGTTGAGTTCGTCCTTGAGCTGCTCGTGCGACTTCGCGAGTTCATTGGCTCCTGGCGGCGCGGCCTTTTTACTGATGCGGAGGACTCGCGGTTCGGACCAGACTTCGTGCGGTCCAGGTTCGGGGCGTTCGTCGGTGATTCGCACGCGGTAGCTCAGCCACTGGCCGTGCTCAACGTTGAGCTGGCTGAAGTCGAGCGTGAAACGATGCTCAAATTGCTTTTGCCCACGGACGGCTTCGACCATGACGGGGTCACGCGGTGCGTTCTCGACCGTGAGCTGCAGTTCCAGCGTACCGAGTCCGACGTCATCCGACGCGGTCACGTCAATCGGCACAACGTCATCCGGCCGAGCTTCCGTGCTGTGATCTCCCTTGAAGGTCAGCTTCGGAGCCTCGTCAGTGACGATGACCAATTCACGCGGCACGGTGTCGTTGTTCGGCAACTTGTGAATGTCTTCAAGGGCAAACAAAAACGGCCCAGCGACGTTCGGATCGGCGGCCAGTTCGAGCGACGCGGTCTGCTTCGACGCGGCGAGTTCGAGTTTCTGGTTCGCATCGCCGTGCTGACGCCAAAGAAGCTGTGCGGTCTCGACCGGCTTGTTGAACTCGAGCGTGAATTTCAGCCGACTCTTTTCAAAAACCTTGATCGCCCCGATCGCTCCGTCCAGCGACTGCGCGGGCCAGCCGGAATACGCGGGAGGTTCAACATCGAGTCGGATCTTTGTGACGACCGGCGGCTCGACGACTTGGATTTTGTAGTCGCGAGATTTCTGTCGCTCGACCGCGATGCGGTAATCGAGATCGCGCATCACATGCGGCACGACAGCGACAAATGCTTGACGAGCCTCGTCAAACGGCATCGCTCGGCGATCGGTCGTGCCAGCCGAGTCGCGCCATTCGAGCGTCAACGATTTCGGCGGCTCAGCCACACCTGGCTTCTCGGCTATCGCCAGCAGTTCGACATCGGTGCCGCGAGCGACGATGCGGTCACCATTCTCGACGACAACAGTCCACGCTCCGGCCGTCCCCCAGTTGCCCCACGGCATCAGGAACCGCTGCCAGAGTTGTCGATACATGCTCGGTGCGACGAACACCGGAATCGCCAACATCAAACAGGACGCGAGTCCCCATCTCACGGATGACCACGCTTTGCGCGACGAGACGACTTCTTCGAGATCAAGTTCGTCGATTCGTTGTCGCGTTTGTTTCAGCAGCATCTCGCGCATCACCGGCGAGCCTTTGAATCCATCCGGCTGAGTCGGATCGAAGAGTTCGACTGCCGAGGTGAGAGCACCTTCCCAGCGCGGGTTGGCCTTGTCGGCCATTGCGGCCAGATCGGCCCAGCCGATTCGACGACACAGCGGCACGACAACCCAAGCCAGGAATGAAATCAGTGTGATCGCGGCGACGCTCGACAACACGGCGATGCGCGTCGTCGGAGCCAAGTCGTACCGATAGTCGGCGAAGAACGCTCCGGCCAATCCGAGCGATGCGATCAGGCCGACTCGGCCTGCCCCTCGCAGCAACCATTGCCAGCGAACCCAGGATTTGAGTTCGGTCAACTGATCCGCGATTTCCGACGGGAGCCACGCAGCGTCTTGAGACATGATCGACTCCGAAAGGTTGCTCAGTCCCGGCGTTGCGGGGCCGTCGAGCGAGTGGCTGAGATTGTATCGGCGAACGGTTCTACGGCTATCTCAGGATGATGTGTTCTGGCGTCGAACGATCAGCGGCCATCGTCCGAATTCGAACGGCGTCGAGTCGCCGAGAACCTCGAAGCCGGGAAGGATGCTGGAATGAGCGGACGATTGACGGCAGAATCAGTGTCAGTGACTCGACCAACAGAAGCCAGGGAGGAGCAGCATCGTGAGAGCAGGCCGTAATGAACTGTGTCCGTGTGGGAGCGGCAAGAAGTACAAGAAGTGTTGTCTGGCCAAAGACCAGGACGCCACGGCGGCTGAGTTAGAGGCCAAGAACATCGAAATCGCGACTGCAGCGGTCGAACGCGAGCGTGCCTTCGGCCGGGCACCCGAACGTCCAGCGGCGACCGAGCACTCCGCCGCTCCTCCTCCGCCTCCCGACCCGCACATGCAGGCGATCAACGCGCGCTGGGAACAGTTTGAAGCGGCGGACGATGTCGGTCGCAGGGAATTGTTCCTCAAGACGCTCGACGAGCCAGAGCTGATGGACGACGAGATGGCGTTCAACATGCTGGACCCAATCTACCTCAGTGCGATCAAGGCGGGTGAGCGGGATCGGTTCGATGAGCTGATCGACCGCTTGCGAGAGCGAGTGCCGGACGTGTACGAGAAGGGCCGAAAGTACTTCCTCAACTGGCGGATCACCAACGCGGTGGTTGCTGGCCGCTCAGAGGCGGTGCTTTCATTGTCCCGCGAGTTGGCGGAGACCGCTGGAGATGATGCGGACAACTACGACCGGGTGGTCGATCTCCTGGCCTACCACGGGCAACTTGACGCTCTGGCCGCAGCCAGTCGCATCGCTTGGCCGCTCATTCAATCGTCCGACAACATCCTGTGGGGACAAGGCGAATTTGCCAGTTGGAGCGTCGATTGCCTCCTGTTTGAACGGCTCGAACGCGGGCAGGAGTTGAACGGTCGCGATCCGGAGTTGATCGAGCAAGTTCGAGTCTATTATGAAAACTTGCAGGTCGGTTTTTTTGCTCAATATGTGAAGCATCTCAGTGGCCGCGCGAGTCGAGTTTGGTCACTCGCGGATTTTCAAGGACTGGCCGACCAGAA